>JAWVZD010000059.1:0-7740 GCA_033722395.1 Thermoanaerobaculia bacterium
CGACGGTACGCTCGACGCCGCTCGCGGCCAGCCGCTCCAGGGTGCGCTTCAGGATGGGGGTCCCCAACACCGGCAGCAGCGGCTTGGGGATGAGCTCGGTCAGTGGTCGGAGGCGCTCGCCGAACCCCGCCGCGAGCACCAGCGCTCGCTGCGGGGCGTCGCCGCCCCACCTCAAGGGAAGACCATCTCCTCGGGGGCCTCGGGGTGCTCGCGCCGGTAGTCGGCCCACAGTTCGAGGTAGCTGCGCCGCTCGGCCTTCTCGTCGTCGAAGCCGCAGCGCGCCGCCAGTTTCTCGACCCCCTCGCCCTCGAACTCGACGAAGTTGCCGATCGGCGTGTTGTCGAGAGCCACCGTGATGCCGCCGACCAGCCACTCCTCGCGTTTCTTCTGGTAGCGCGTCACCGCCTCGAAGCCGATCGCCTCGAGCAGAGCGCGTACCGCTTCGGGCTCCTCGACCGAGGTCTCGTGCTCCTCGCGCACCTTGACGATGCCCTCGAATCTCGGCGGTCCCTTGAAGGTGAGGTAGGCGCCCTGGCCGTCGACTCTCAGGCGCAGGACACACCGGCGGCCGCGCAGCTCGTCACCGCGGTCGAAGACCCAGTTGTCCTCGAACTGGCTCGAGTTGACCTGCTCGGCCTCGAGCTCGACGAGCCGCGCCAGCAAGGCCGACCGGTCGTCGACGCGGAACTTGATCTCGCGCTCCGCAGCCATCGCCCTAGCCCGCTCCCTCTCCCAGGCGATCCAAGAACCGGACGATCGTCTTGATGCCCTTGTAGAAGTGGCTCACGTTGAATTTCTCGTTCGGAGAGTGTAGCCGATCGTCGGCCAGTCCGAACCCCATCAGGATGACCGGCGTATCGAGCACTTCGCGGAAGGTGCCGACGATCGGGATCGAGCCACCCTCGCGCACGTAGACCGGTGCCGCTCCCCAGATGTCCTCCTGCGCCGCGGCGGCGGCCTCGACCATCGGCCCGTCGGTGTCGATCAGGATCGGCGGCGCGCCGTGTACCTCGCTCACCTTGACCTCGACGCCCGGCGGTTTGATCGCCTCGACGTGCTGCCGAAACAGCTCGCCGATCCGCTTGGGGTGCTGGTTCGGCACCAGGCGCATCGAGACCTTGGCGCCGGCCCAGGCCGGGATCACCGTCTTGGCGCCACGCCCCTGGTAGCCACCGAAGATGCCGTTGACGTCGCAGGTCGGTCGGGCCCAGCCGCGCTCGCGGGTGGTGAAGCCCTCCTCACCGTGCAGCTCGGGAACACCGATCGACGCGGCGAATTTCTCTTCGTCGAACGGCAGCTCGGCGAACTCGGCGCGCTCCTGCTCGGAGATCGGCTCGACGTCGTCGTAGAAGCCGGGGATGAGCACCTTGCCGGTCGCAGCGTCGCGCAGGCCGGCGATGATGTGGGCGAGCGCGTTGGCCGGGTTGGTGACCACGCCGCCGTAGGTGCCGGAGTGAAGGTCTCGATTGGGACCCTCGACGCGGAGCTGCATGTAGGCCAGACCCTTCAGAGCGTAGAGGATCGACGGCTGGCCCGGCCCGTACATGGCGGTGTCGGAGACGACGATGCAATCGCAAGCCAGGCGCTCGCCGTCGTCCCGGCGGACGTAGTCGTCGATCGACTCGCCGCCCGATTCCTCCTCGCCCTCGACCAGGAACTTGACGTTGACCGGCAGCTCGCCGCGCTCGGCCAGAAGCGCCGCCACCGCCGCCACGTGGGTGAACGACTGGCCCTTGTCGTCGGTAGCGCCGCGCGCCACCAGGTGGTCGCCCTCGATCGTCGGCTCGAACGGCGGGTTGCGCCACAGCTCCAGAGGATCCGGCGGCTGGACGTCGTAGTGACCGTAGAAGAGCACCGTCGGCTTGCCCTCGGCCCCGCACCACTCGGCATAGGCCAGCGGATGGCGCTCGGTCTCGATCCGCTCGCTCTCGAGGCCGGCGGCGCGCATCTGCTCGACCAGAAAATCGCAGCAGCGCGACACGTCGGCCTCGTAGTCCGAGTCGGTCGAGATCGACGGGATCCGCAAGTACTCCTGGAGCGCCTCGAGATAGCGCTCCTTCTCACGCTCGATGCGTTCCAGCACCGCTTGGCTTTCGATGGTCATCTACTCTCCCGTAGCTCGGTGGTCGATGCGGAGGGTGCGCTCTCTGGCGCCTGGCGACCGGCTCGGGGTGGGCGCGATCGGACCGGGCGACTCGGCAGGGACCGCATTCTACCGGACATCGCCCCCTGGATCCGGTCGATCGGCCGTTTCTTCGTCGTCGCCCCCTTCACTCGCGGCGAGATGGCGCAGGTTCACCAGGTTGACCCCGACGTGGGCGACGATCGCAGCGGTCAGCGTCTGGCGCCACTCGACCAGGCCGGCGAAGAGGAGGCCGGCGACGAGAGCGAACAAAGTCCAGATGCGGAAGGCCCGTCCGGGGCCGGTGTGGAGCAGGGCGAAGGCGACGGTGGCGAGCGGCCATCCGAGCGCTCCTTGGAAGGCACCGCGAAAAAAGAGCTCCTCGGCGAAACCCGACAGCAGCGCGAGGGCGACGACCTCGCTGGTGTCGAGCGGCCCGAGAAGGCCGCGCAGCTCCTCCTCGAGACGGCGGGCGGCGGGGGTCGTCCTCCGGGCCAGGGCCCAGACGCCGACCAGTAGAGCGGCCGCTCCCAGACCGAGACCGACGTCGAGCGCCATCGTGGCCGGGTCGACGAAGAGCTCCAACGGGATGGCCCCGAGGCGCAGTCCGATCCACACCACTCCTCCGACCGCCAGCACGAGATAGACCGCCCATGCCAACCGGTAGAGCTGCCCGCGCTCGAGCCGTTCCCCGCCGGGCCTTCGCTGGTCGTTCTCCTGGTCCGTCATGGCGACACGACGAGAAACGGGTATCGTTTCCGTCGATTCCGCGGCGAGCGGGCCGCGGCTAGTTGACCGGCTCTTGCGAATCGGGCTCGTCGTCGGCCAGGTCGTCGTGCTGCTCGCGATCGGCCACCTTGGCCATCGCCACGAGCTTGTCGTCGTCCTCGAGGTCCATCAGCTTCACACCCTGAGTCGAGCGGCCGATGACGCGGATCCCCTCGACCACCGTACGGATGATCTTGCCCTCGTGGGTAATGAGGATGATCCCGTCGTCTTCGCGCACCTGCATGGCGCCGATGACCTCGCCGGTCTTCTTCGACACCTTGAGATTGATGATCCCCTTGCCGGCGCGCCCTTGGGTGCGGTACTCGGAGAGCATGGTGCGCTTCCCCATACCGTTCTCCGACACCGACAGGATCTCGCCCTCCAGGCCGACAGCCTCCATCGACACCACCCGGTCGCCCTTGCGCAGCGCGATGCCCTTGACCCCGCGCGTCGCCCGGCCCATCGGCCTGACATCGTCCTCCGGAAAGCGGATGGCGAAGCCCTTGGCGGTGGCGAGGAAGATCTCGGCCGAGCCGTCGGTGACCCGCACCTCCAGCAGCCGGTCATCGTCGTCGATGTTGATCGCGTTGATGCCGCCCGAGCGCGGGTTCGAGTAGGCCGAAAGCGCCGTCTTCTTCACCGTCCCCTTCTCGGTGGCGAAGACCAGGAACTGGTCGTCGGGGAAATCGCGCACCGCCACGGTGGTGGCGAGCTTGGCGTTCTGGTCGAGGTTCAGCAGGTTGACGATCGCCTTGCCGCGCGCCGCGGGGCCCATCTGCGGCACCTCGTGCACCTTGAGCCAGTGCACCTGGCCGCGCTCGGTGAAGACCAGGATGTAGCTGTGCGCCGAGGCGACGTGCAGGTGCTCGACGAAGTCGCCGCCCTTCGGCACCATGCCGGTGCGCCCCTTGCCGCCGCGGTTCTGGGCACGGTAGATCGACAGCGGCGAGCGCTTGATGTAGCCCGACGAAGAGACCGTGATCACCATGTCCTCGTCGGCGATCATGTCCTCGATCGAGATGTCCCTGGCCTCCGGGATGATCTCGGTGCGGCGCACGTCGCCGTAGGCAGCGCGGATCGCTTCGAGCTCGCCGCGGATCTCGGCCAGCAGCAGCTCGTCGGAGCCGAGGATCGCACGCAGGCGCTCGATCGTCGCCAGTAGCTCCTCGTACTCCTCGATCACCTTCTCGCGCTCCAGCCCGGTGAGCTTCTGGAGACGCATGTCGAGGATCGCCTGGGCCTGCGGATCCGACAGGGTGAAGTCGGCCATCAGGCGGTCCTTGGCCTCGGCCGGCGTCTCGCTGGCCCGGATGGTGGCGATGATCTCGTCCAGGTTGTCGAGCGCCTTCAGGATGCCCTCGAGGATGTGGGCACGCTCCTCGGCCTTCCGCAGATCGAAGCGACTGCGCCGGATGACCACCGTCTTCCTGTGGTTCAGGAAGTGGGTGAGCATGTCCCTCAAGCCGAGAACCTCGGGCTGGTTGTCGACGATCGCCAGCATGTTCATGCCGAAAGTCGACTGCATCGGGGTGAGCTTGTAGAGCTTGTTGAGGATCACCTCGGGCACCTCACCACGCTTGAGCTCGATGACGATGCGAATGCCCTCGCGGTCCGACTCGTCGCGCAGGTCGGTGATGCCGTCCACCTTCTTCTGGCGCACCAGGTCGGCGATCTTCTCCAGGAGACGCGCCTTGTTGACCTGGAAGGGGATCTCGGTGATGACGATCGACTGCTTCTCGCCGCCGCGCTTCTGGGTCTCGATGTTGGCTCGCGCCCGCATCTGCACCGTGCCGCGACCGCTGGCGTAGGCCTCGCGGATGCCGTCGGTGCCGTGGATGAAGCCGGCGGTCGGAAAGTCGGGCCCGGGGACGCAGTTCATCAGCTCCTCGAGGGTCGCATCCGGGTTCTCGATCAACAGGATGACCGCGTCGACGACCTCGGTCAGGTTGTGCGGCGGGATGTTGGTCGCCATGCCGACGGCGATGCCCGACGAGCCGTTGACGAGCAGGTTGGGGATCCGCGCCGGCAGCACCGTCGGCTCGGTGAGCGAGCCGTCGTAGTTCTCGACCCACTCGACGGTCTCTTTGTCGATGTCCTCGCGCAGCAGCTCCTCGGCGATCTTGGTCAGGCGGACCTCGGTGTAACGCATCGCCGCCGGACTGTCGCCGTCGATCGAGCCGAAGTTCCCCTGCCCGTCGACCAGGGTGTAGCGCATCGAGAAGTCCTGCGCCATCCGCACCACCGTGTCGTAGATGGCGCTGTCGCCGTGCGGATGGTACTTACCCATGACGTCACCGACGATGCGGGCCGACTTCTTGTACGCCTGGGTCGACCGGTTGCCGCTGTCCCACATCCCGTAGAGCACCCGGCGGTGCACCGGCTTCAGTCCGTCCCGAGCGTCGGGCAGCGCCCGCCCGATGATCACGCTCATGGCGTAATCGAGATAGCTCCGCTTCATCTCGTCTTCGATGAGATGCGGCACGGAGTTGTCGAACGGCAGTACGCGATCGTCCTGACTCATGAAAGACCCCTAATCAATAGCGCGTCACACATCCAAGTTCTGGACGTTGAGCGCATTCCTCTCGATGAACTCGCGGCGCGGCTCGACCTGGTCGCCCATCAGGGTGGAGAAGATGTCGTCCGCGGCGACGTTGTCCTCGATGGTGACCTTGAGCAGGCGCCGGCGCTCCGGGTCCATCGTGGTCTCCCAGAGCTGATCGGCGTTCATCTCACCGAGACCCTTGTAGCGCTGGATCGAGACACCCTTCCGGGCTCGGGCGTAGAGGCCGTCCAGCGCCTCCTCGAGCGATTCGACGACGATCGTCTCGTCGTCACCCAGAAGCGTGAACTCCGCCGTTTCGAGCGCCTCCAGGCCCTGCTTGTTGCCGACCAGCGCGCGGTACTCGGCGGTCGAGATCAGATCGAGGTCGAAGACCGACCGACGCTCGACGCCGTCGCGCCGGCTGACGAAGGAGATCTCGCCGACTCCGTGCTCCTCGTCCTCGCCCACCTCCACGCTGTGGAAACCCGATGCCTCGATGATCTCGGCGATCTCCTTGAGCTTCTTGGCACTGGCCAGCGTCTTGCGGTCGGCCAGGCCGTGGAGCAGCGCCACGCGGAGAGCGTCGGCCGGATAGCCGCGCGACACCAGGCGGTCGAAGTTGTCGCGGAACTCTTCCACCTTGGCTAGAAAGGCGCCGAGACGCTCCCCTTTGAGACTGCGACCGCCGTTCGATCCGAGGCGAAGCTCCCACGAGCCCTTGAGTCGCTCGACCAGGAAGTCGTGGTACTCCTCGTCGTCCTTCAGGTAGATCTCCTGGCGACCCTGCTTGACCTTGTAGAGCGGCGGCTGAGCGATGTAGAGGTAGCCACGCTCGATGATCTCCGGCATCTGACGGTAGAAGAAGGTCAGGATCAGCGTGCGGATGTGGCTGCCGTCGACGTCGGCGTCGCACATGATGATCAGCTTGTGGTAGCGCAGCTTCTCGATGTCGAAGTCGTCCCTGCCGATGCCGGTACCCAGCGCCGAGATCATCGTCTTAATCTCGTCCGAGGTGAGCATCTTGTCGAAGCGCGCCTTCTCGACATTGAGGATCTTGCCCTTCAAGGGGAGGATCGCCTGGAACTTGCGGTCTCGACCCTGCTTCGCCGTGCCGCCCGCCGACTCGCCCTCGACCAGGAAGAGCTCGGCGAACTCCGGGTTGCGCTCCGAGCAGTCGGCCAGCTTGCCCGGTAAGTTGGAGGCGTCGAGTGCTCCTTTCCGGCGGGTGAGCTCCCGCGCCTTGCGTGCCGCCTCTCGGGCGCGAGCCGCTTCGATCGATTTCTGAATGATCTTCTTGGCGACGCGCGGGTTCTCTTCGAGGTAACTGCCGAGCTGCTCGTTGACCGCCGCCTCGACCCAGCCCTTGACCTCCGACGAGACCAACTTGTCCTTCGTCTGGCTGGAGAACTTCGGGTCCTTGATCTTGACCGAAACGACTGCGGTCAGGCCCTCGCGGATGTCGTCGCCGGAGAGGTTGCCGTCGAGCTTCTTCAGCAGACCCTCGGCCGAGGCGTAGGCGTTCACGGTACGGGTGAGCGCCGCCCGAAACCCCGACAGGTGGGCTCCACCGTCACGGTTGTTGATGGTGTTGGTGAAGCTGAAGATCTTCTCCTGATACCCGTCGTTCCACTGCATCGCCACCTCGACAGCCTCGCCGCTCTCCTCGCCCTCGCTCTCGGATTCGTACTCGAGATAGATCGGGCTCTTGTGGATCGTCGCCCGGTTGCGATTGAGGTGCTTGACGAAGCTCTTGATGCCTCCGGCGTAGGCGAAGTCCGAGACCTTGTCGTTGCGCTCGTCGGTCAGGCGGATGTGGACGCCCTTGTTCAAGAAGGACAGCTCGCGCAGACGTTGTGCCAGCGTCTCGTAGTGGAAGTCGACCTGGGTGAAGATCTCCGGGTCGGGGATGAAGCGGATCTTCGTACCGGTCTCCTTGCTCTTGCCGACCTCCTTGATCGGCTCGAGCGGCAGGCCCTGGCGATAGCTCTGGATCCAGACCTTGTCGTCGCGTTTGATCTCCAGCTCGAGCTCCGAGGCGAGCGCGTTCACTACCGACACGCCGACTCCGTGGAGTCCACCCGACACCTTGTAGGAGTTCTTGTCGAACTTGCCGCCCGAGTGGAGCTCGGTCATGATCACCTCGGCCGCCGAGCGCTTCTCCGACTTGTGCAGATCGACCGGGATGCCTCGGCCGTCGTCCTCCACCGTCACCGAGCCGTCGGTGTGCAAAGTCACGTCCACCCGCGAGCAGTAGCCCGCCAACGCTTCGTCGATGGCGTTGTCGACGAGCTCGAAGACCATGTGGTGC
>JAWVZD010000060.1:0-7729 GCA_033722395.1 Thermoanaerobaculia bacterium
AACGCGACGCGGGCGCCGAGACGTGGCGTGGGCGTGGCGGTCGGGGCTGCATCCGGCGGCGGACTCGGCCGCGGTGTCGCTCGGCGGCTGGGGGCCTGCTCGGCCGGCGCTGGCTCGACGACCTCCTCCGGCGCGGCGAGGCGTCCAGAGGGCAGGTACCGACCGCCGATCCAGACGCCGGCGGCGAAGATCGCCACCGCCGCGACCACCAGCACGATGCGGCGGCGCGAGGCTCCTCCACGTCGGCTGCGACGGCTCATCGGTCAGCGGTACTCGTCGACTGCGGAAGGGCTTCAGGCGGCCTCGGCGGCCTCTTCGACCGCTCCACGCTCGAGGATCTCGATGCCGCGACGCAGGATGAGGTCGTCGAGCGGAACGTCCTTCGTGGCGAAGGTCCGCGTCCGCTCGCTCACCTCGACGTCGGGCTCCAGCCCCTCGACGATCGGCGTCGACTCGGGTCCCGAGTAGAAGGCGTCGGAGAGCCTCAGGTGGGCGCCGGACGAGAGCGGTACGAGGCGCAGCCGCGCGGCGTGGCCGAACGACGGCTCGCCCACCAACGTAGCGCCGGCCGAGCCCCTCAAGATCGACGCCAGGACCTCGGCGCCGCCCAGGGTGCCGTTGCCGATCAGCACCACCAGATCGCCCTCGAACAGGGGCTCCCCCGCCGACGCGAAGGTCGCCTCGGTACCCTCGCTCGAGGTCAGCCGGCCGAGCTCACCGCTAGCGAAGAATTCGCCTACTGCGTAGGCCGACTCGACATCGCGATCGAGAGTCTCGCGCAGGTCGACGAGCAGGCGCGAGGCCCCCTCCGGGAGTTCCGTCAGGACGCTGTGGACGGCCGCAACGGTCTCCGGTCCGAGCGAGACGACCTCCAGCACGGGCACCCCGTCCCGCTCGCCGAAGCGCACCAGCTCGGGCTCGTAGGGCGCCAGGGTCAAGGTCGCCTCGGTGGCCGCCCCGCCGCGCAGCAGATCCAGCCCCACCACCGTGCCGGGCTCGCCCGCGAGGATCCGCTGCGCCCGCCAGAGCGGCATCGGGCGGGTGGGCTCGGCGTCGATCGCGGTCAGGATGTCGCCACGCTCGAGGCCGGCCTCGGCTGCCGGGCTGCCGGCGGCGACCGACAGGGCGTAAAGAATGCCACGGTCCTTGGCGATCACGAGACCGCTGTGGGCGGCGCTGATGTCGAGCACCCGCCGGTAGGCCTCGACCTCGGACGCCGGCACGTAGGTGCTGAACGGATCGAGCGCGTCGCTGGTGCCGTCGAGCGCCCCCTCCATCAACTGCTCGATACCGACGTCTTCGACGTAGGCCTGGCGGACCAGCCGCAGCACGTCCTGGAAGACCGACAGGTACTTGTAGAGCGAGTCGTCTCCGTCGTCTTCGCCACGCGCCAGGAGAGCGCCGCTGACCAGCGGCAGCATCACCAGCAGGGACAGGGCGAGAAAGGTCAAACGACTTCGGTTCATCGGAATCGGTCCGGGTGGGTCTATCGCAGCCAGTCGATCGGATCTACGGGTCGATTCTCCGCCCGGATCTCGAAGTAGAGGCCGCTCGAGGCGAAGCCCACGACCTCGCCCAAAGATACCACATCGTCCTGAGCTACCTGGAGCTCGGACAGTCTGGCGTAGAGGGAAAAAACCCGTCCCGGATGGAGCAGGATCACGGTCAGACCGTATCCCTCGAACGGGGCCGCGTAGAGGACCCGGCCGGCGTAGATCGCCCTCACCCCGTCCGGCGCCGACAGCGAGATCTCGAGGCCGTTGTGCGGCACCTTGGTGCCGTAGCGCGGATCGAGTCGCGGCCCGAAGTCGGTGGTGACGCGCCCGCGCACCGGCCAGTCGAGAACCCCGCGAAAGCGTCCGATCGGCGCCCCCTCGGGCTCCACCTGACCCGCCGCCAGGAGGTCGATCAGCTCCGCCAGCTTGCGCTCGCGCTCGACCAAGCGCTCCGCGCGTTCCGCGACGGTCCGCTCTTCGCGCTCGATCTCGGCGAGCACCCGTGCCTGACGGTGCTTCAGGCTCTCGAGCTCGGCCTGCCGCTCGCGCTCCGCCCGCAGCCACTGCTCGAGCTCGGTCGCCTGGGAGGCGATCGCCTCGCGGCGCTGCGACAGGCGCTCGAAGGTGGCGAGATAGTCGCGCAGCGCCTCGCTGTCGCGCTGCGCCAAATACCGCAGCTGGCGGATACCGTCGAGCAGGTCGTCGCCCGCCTCGAGCGATAGAAAGAGCTCGAGCGCTCCCCGGTCTCCGCTGCGGTAGAGCCTGACGAGAACCCCCCGCAGGTTCCTCCGCGCGGCGGCGAGCTCGGCCTCCAGCAGCGTCACGTCGGTCTCGAGCCGCTCGAGCTCGGCCTGAGCGGTATCCCGCTCGAGGCGTGCTTCCTCGATCCGGACGCGCTGTAGCTCGAGCTCCAGGTCGAGCTGAGCGAGCTCGCTCTCGAGACTCTGACGCTCGTGACCGAGACGGACGAGGTGGCTCTGCAGACGACGGATCTGGACGCGTAGCCGATCGAGCTCCTCCTGGCGCGACAGCTCCTGGGGCGCGAGCGGCAGAGCCGCGACGAGCACGGCGCCGACGGCGAGGAGAGTACGGAGGCGTCCCACGGGGCGGATTCTACCGGCCGCGGCGCCCGCGGACGGCTCACCGTGCCATGCTAAGCTGCCCGCCCGCCTTCACCTACCCGACTCCATGCGCCGCCACCGATCCGCACCGGCCCGTACCGCCGCCCTGCTTCTGGCGGCCTGCTGGATCGCCGCCTGCGCCGCCTCCGGCCCCACCTGGCCGACCGACGACAGCCTGACGATCGCCCTCGAGAGCGCTCCGATCAACCTCGACCCGCGCATCGGCACCGACCAGGCCTCGGCGCGGGTCTGCGAGCTGGTGCTGAGCGGGCTGGTGCGCAAGGATCCCAACGGCAACCTGCTACCCGATTTGGCGCAGCGCTGGGAGATCCTCGACGACGGCCTGCGCTACCGTTTCCACCTGACTGAGAATATCGCCTTCCACGACGGCGAGCCGCTCGCCGCCGAGGACGTCGCCTGGACCTACCAGAGCCTCGTCGACGGCACCGTCACCAGCGCCAAGCGCGGCGCCTTCCAGATGGTCGAGCGGGTCGAGGCGGTCGACGAGCTGGTGGTCGACTTCGTGTTGTCGCGACCACACGGCGCGCTGCTGGCCGATCTGACCTCCGAGCAGGGAGTGATCCGCGCCGGCACGACGCCGCAGGAGTCGAACGCGCTCCTCGTCGGCACCGGCCCGTTCCGGTTCGTCCGGCGTACCCCCGAGACGGTCACGCTCGAGCCCAACGAGGGCTACCGACGCGGTGCCCCGCGGCTCGACCGGGTGGTGCTGCGCGAGATTCCCGATTCGACCGTCCGCGCGTTGGAGCTCCGCAAGGGATCGGTGCAGCTGATCGTCAACGGTCTGACCCCCGACCAGGTACCGTCGTTCCGCGACGACCCCGCCTACCGGGTGGTGGCGACGCCGGGCTCGAACTACGTCTATCTGGGGCTGAACCTCGACGACCCGATCCTGGCGGTGCGGGAGGTGCGCCGGGCCATGGCGATGGCGATCGACCGCGAACAGCTCGTAGAGACTCTGCGCCGCGGCCTCGCCCGGGTCACCGAGACGATGATGCCCGAGGGGCACTGGGCGTGGGACGAGGAGCTCGAGTCGATCCCGTACGACGTCGACGGCGCCCGGCGCCTACTCGACGAGGCCGGTTTCCCGGATCCCGACGGCGACGGCCCCGAGCCGCGCTTCACCCTGACCTACAAGACATCGACCAACGAAGAGTCCCTGCTCCAGGCGCAGATCGTCCAGTCGATGTTGGCCGAGGCGGGGATCGGCATCGATATCCGCTCCTACGAGTTCGCCACCTTCTACACCGACATCAAGCAGGGCAATTTCCAGCTCTTCTCGCTCACCTGGACCGGTGTGATCGACCCCCACATCTACAACCTGGTGCTCCACTCGGCCAGCATCCCGCCGGCCGGAGCGAACCGGGGGCGCTATCGCAACCCCGAGTTCGACCGCCTGATCGAAGCCGGCTCGCGCCTCTCCGATCCGGTCGCCCGCAAGCCGTTCTATGTCGAAGCGCAGCGCATCCTGGCGGACGACCTGCCCTACATCAGCCTCTACCACAAGGTCAACGTGGCGGTCATGGCGGCCGAGCTCGAGGGCTACCGCAACTACCTGAGCGGCGAGCTCTACAGCGTCGCCGAGATGTACTGGAAGCGCTGAAGCGACAACTCACCCGGGCGGCGAACGCACCCTTCCCGTGCGACGTCGCCGCCGCGCGCAACAGCCGATGTCGAACGGGAAGAGGGCGGTGGGCCGATCAGCCCATCGAGGACATCGCTTCCGCCTCGTCGTCGTAGATGTCGAAGACGGTCACGAGCTGAGTGATCTGAAGGATGTCCTGCACCTTGGGAGGGAGTCCCACCAGCGCCAGCTCGGCACCGCGATTCGACGCCGAAGTGTAGGCCGAGACCAGCTCGCCGATACCCGAAGAATCGATCGTCGACACATCCTTCAGGTTGACCAGGATCTTCTTGCCTCCGGCGTCCAGCGCCCCTTGGATCGCCTCTCTGAGAGCCACGTCTCCGGACCCGATGGTGATCTTGCCTTTCGCATCGAGGACCGTGAAGCCCTCGGTCTGGCGCACAGAAATCGTCATCCCTTCTCCTCCTCTTGTTCCTTTTCCTGGTCCTCGGACGGGCCGGACGCGGAGTCCAGATGCTCGGAGTCCAGATGCTTGCGCATCGTGACCACCGTACCACCGTCGGGGCCAAAACTATAGTCGATCTCGTCCATGAACCGCTTCATGTAGAAGATGCCGCGACCGCTCGGCTTGAGCACGTTCTCCGGCGCCAGCGGATTGTCCACTCCCTCGGGGTCGAAGCCGCCCCCCTCGTCGCAGACTCGGATCACCAGCTCGCCGTCCTCGACACCGAAGTCGAGCGCCACGCGTTTGCCGGGATCGTGGCGGTTGCCGTGCTTGACGGCATTGGCCACCGCTTCGCGCACCGCGATGCCGACCCAATGCGCATCGTCCGGATCGAGATCGAGGCGATTCAGCGCCTCCTCGACGACGAGCTGCACCAGCTCGACGTTCTCGACGCTGCTGCCGATCGATAGATGGACCTGTGGCGGCGACGACATCGCGCGAGAGTCTATACCATGCTCCGGGCGTTCAGAGCCCAGCCAGACCACCGATCACGAGCGCGACCAGACCGCTCTCCTCGCGCTCGAGGAGATCGAGGGCGCGGGGGATCACGATGAGCAGTTGGATGGCATCGAAGGTGGCGTGCGCCACGACCGCCGCCCAGATGCTCTGTCGCCAGCGAACCAAGAAGGCGAACAGCACCGACAGCAGCGCCACCCCGATGAGCAGGAACGGCTGGTCGTAGCTCAGGTGGGCGAGCACGAACAGCACGCTCGACAGCACGATGCCGATTCTCGGCTGCAGGAAGCCGCGGAAGAAGAGCTCCTCGACCACTCCGGCCGACAGGCTCAGGGCGACCCGCACGCCGACCGGCAGGGCGACCACCCAGGTGATGATCTCCGGTGCCCGGGTCGGCAGCATCGACTCGGCCCCCAGCAGGTAGAGGAGCGCCGCGATCGCGAATAGCGCCGCGATGACTCCGAGCCACCCGGCGACGCCCGCCGCCAGGCCGATGCCGATCTCCCGGGTCAGACCGCGCCGCCCCGGCCCGCCGACGTCGAGGCCGAGCTGCTCGACCCAGGCGGTGCCCGCGTCCCGTCCGCTGCCGACGAAGCCGAGTAGGTACCAGACGGCCAGCCCCGCCAGGAAGATCGAGTGCAGGACGAACAGATCGGGTGTCGACAGGTTCTGGGGTGACGTCTCCGGCTGACGACCCAGGAACGAGAGCGGGGCGAAGACCCCGATCCACAGCACCAGGGACACGACGCCCATCGCCGCCGAGCGCAGCAGGATCGCCCGCTGTCGGACGGCGAGGCTCCCCGTCGCAGCTCCCGTGTCGGCCGCGACTCGGAAGTTCGGCGGCAGCAGTCCCTTCGCCTCGGTCAGGCGATCGATCATCATGGCGGTGCCGATCGCCATCACGAGGGGCAGTATGGTCTGCAGGATCTGCACGGGTCCTGACGGGGGAACGACTCGAAGACGATCGGAGCGGATGCCAGCCGCTGGGAGGGTTCTAGGAGGTCGAGGCTCCTCCCGTACCGCCCCTGGATTCCATCCGCATCTGCTGCAGGATGCGCGCCGCCCGCGTCAGACGCAGCAGGCGCTGGTTGCGCTCCCGCACCTTGTTGGTGTCGTCGACCGGCGGCTGCTCGCCGCGCACCTCGCGCGTGTAGCGATCGAGCTCGAAGCCGAACTGGTTGAGCTCCGCTGGTGTCAGCCGCTTCAAGGTCCGGTCGGTGACCAACATGTGTCCGTTGGCGATGTCACGTACCATCGCCCAAGCGCTGCCGCTGAGAAAAGGACTCATCGCAGGGTGGCCCGGCCCGACCCGCGGATCGGACCCAGTATACCCGCTCCGCTCGGCCGGCGGCATGCTACGATCGTCGATGCGCCGAGCAGCCGCTCGACGGCGACTCGGCGCGCTGGAATCACCCGGTTCCAGGCCGATTCGGATCATCCGCGGTCGTTCGGACCGCGGCCAGAGGAGGTTTCCCTTGAGCCGTTTTCACGGCGTCGACTTCGTCGACATCGATTCCCTGCTGACCGACGACGAGCGCATGGTGCGCGACACCGTCCGTGCGTGGGTCGAAGAGCGCATCAAACCGATCATCGAGGAGTGCCACCGCGAGGCCCGATTCCCGATCGAGCTGCTGCCCGAGATGGGCGAGCTCGATCTGTTCGGGGCGACCCTCAGCGACTACGACCTGCCCGGCCTGGGCAACGTCGCCTACGGGCTCATCATGCAGGAGCTCGAGCGCGGCGACTCCGGCCTGCGCAGTTTCGTCTCCGTCCAGAGCGCCCTGGTGATGTACCCGATCGACGCCTTCGGGTCCCAGGAACAGCGCGACCGCTGGATCCCGCCCCTCGCTTCGGGAGAGGCGATCGGTTGTTTCGGCCTCACCGAGCCGGACTTCGGCTCCAACCCGGGTGGCATGCGCACCACGGCGCGGCGGGACGGCGACTCCTGGGTGCTGAACGGCGCCAAGCAGTGGATCACCAACGGCACGCTCGCCGACGTCGCCGTGGTCTGGGCGCAGACCGAAGACGGCGTGCGCGGCTTCCTGGTCGAGAAGGGTACGCCCGGATACACCGCCACCGATCAGCACGGCAAGTTCTCGCTGCGCGCCTCGGTGACCTCGGAGCTGGGCTTCCACGACTGCCGCATTCCGGCCGAGAACCTGCTGCCGAAGACCGAGGGCCTCAAGAACGCCCTGATGTGTCTCAACCAGGCGCGCTACGGCATCGCCTGGGGGGCGCTCGGCGCCGCCATGGAGTGCTACCAGACGGCCGTCGGCTACACCAAGGAGCGCATCCAGTTCGAGGGCCAGCCACTGGCCTCGCACCAGCTGGTGCAGGAGAAGCTGGTCTGGATGCTCTCCGAGATCACCAAGGGACAGCTCCTGGCGCTGCAGCTCGGACGGCTCAAGGACCAAGCCAAGCTCAAGCACTACCACGTGTCGCTCGGCAAGCGGAACACCGTCTGGGTGGCCCGCGAGTCGGCGCGGCTGGCGCGCGAGCTCCTGGGAGCGAACGGCATCGCCGACGACTATCCGGTCATCCGCCACAT
>JAWVZD010000061.1:0-7729 GCA_033722395.1 Thermoanaerobaculia bacterium
CGACGACCGGCCCGTAGCTCGGCGATCCGGGTCGCCGACCACGATCGGTTCAGATCCTCGTCGACGAAACGCACGCGGCGCAGCAGTGCCTCCCGGTTGCCGACCAGCGCGACGAACTCGCCCCGAACAGCGAGGTCACGACGACGCACCTCCTCGACGACGCGTCGAAGCCCCACCGTACCCGCCGGCTCGTTGCCGTGCACGCTCCCGATGCAGATCAGAGTCGGACCGTCGTCGCCCGAACCGAGTCGGTCGATGACTCGCGACCGGGACTCCTCGGCCCGGGCTATGCCGATCTCGTCCCGGGGTCGAACGCCCGCCTCTCCGGGGGTCGTCTGCGTTGTGACGGAGCCTTCCATGAACCACACCAGCGGCCACGCCCGTTCCAAGCACTCGACCCTCGTCCGGACGCGTTCTCCAAACGCCGGGGGAGTCGCGTTGGCCGCTTTGTCGACTGGCCGCTCTGGAGATCGGGGGTGCCGCCCGATCGGTCGTAGTTTATCGCAGGTCGGAGCGCGGATCGGCATCCTGCTCCGATCCGGACGCGCTGCGCTCGGGCACGATCTCTATCCGATCGGGGCGGTTCGGCACCATGCAGAGGAACTCGAACGGCGCCTCGAGGACCTCGTACGAATGGGGCACGCCGGCGGGGATGAACAGCACGTGACCCGCCGTGACTTCGTGCACCCGCTCCGCGATCCGCACCCGGGCGCGACCGCCGAGGACGTACTGCTCGTGCTCTACGGTGTTGGTGTGCCGCGGCATTCCGCCGCCAGCGCCCATGACGAAGCGGCGCATGGCGAAGTGGGGAGCGCCGTCGGCATCGCTCAGCAAGACCTGGCTCTCGGTCGCGGTGCCGGCACGGACCGGCTCGAGCGGCACCTCCGCCGACCGTTTGACGACCTCGGATTCAGACGACATTCGATTCTCCTCCCTCGGGCCTCGAGCCCGGATCGTGGCGACGCCGGCGGGGTTCTATCCCTGCCGCTCGAGCACCCGCCGCACGATCTCCTCGAGCTGCCCCGGCTCGACATCCTCCAAGTCGTAGCGTACGTTGGCGATCGGCTTGTCGACCTCGAGGATGCGCTCGAGATCGATCGGCGTTCCCTCCACCACGACGTCGGCCGGGGTGGCGTTGATCGTCGCTTCGAGATCGCGCATCTGCCCTTCTCCGTAGCCCATCGCCGGCAGGATGGCGCGCGAGTTCGGATAGCTCTCGTAGGTCGCGGCGATCGATCCCACCGCGTACGGCGTCGGGTCTACGATCTCCGCCGCACCGGCCTGACGAGCGGCGAACCAACCGGCACCGTAGCGCATGCCGCCATGGGTCAGCGTCGGGCCGTCCTCGACCACCAGCGCTCGCTTGCCGGCGATGAGCTCCGGCCGATCGACGGTGATCTTCGAGCGGCAGTGGACGATCTCGGCGTCCGGATTGTGTCGCCGGCAGCTCTCGACGACCTTCTCGACATCCTCGGGCTCGGCGGTGTCGACCTTGTTGACGATCAGCACGTCGGCCATCACCAGATTCGACTCGCCCGGGTAGTAGGTCGTCTCGTCGCCAGGCCGGTGCGGGTCGACCAGGACGATGTGCAGATCGGGTCGATAAAACGGCGTGTCGTTGTTGCCTCCGTCCCATAAGACGACCTCGGCCTCCTCCTCGGCGCGTCGCTGGATCTTCGCGTAGTCGACGCCGGCGTAGACCACGAAGCCGTTGTCGATGTGGGGCTCGTACTCCTCGCGCTCCTCGATCGTCGTTTGGTGCCGATCGAGGTCGTCGTAGTCGGCGAAACGCTGCGTGATCTGCCGGGTAAGGTCGCCGTACGGCATCGGGTGCCGGATGGCGACGACCCGCTTCCCCATCCGCTTGAGGAGTCCTGAGAGGAAGCGAGAGGTCTGCGACTTACCCACGCCCGTGCGCACCGCAGTGACCGCGACCACCGGACGGTCCGAGCTCAGCATGGTGCGAGTCGCCGAGCAGATCCCGAAGTTCGCCCCCCAGGCGACGACGCGACTCCCCAGGTGCATGACGTAGTCGTGCGGCACGTCGGAGTAGGAGAACCAGACATCGTCGACGGAGTGCTCCCGGACGAGGCGCTCGAGATCCTCTTCCGGCCGGACGGGGATCCCTTCGGGGTAGAGCTCCCCCGCCAACTCGGGCGGATAGACGCGCTCTTCGATATCCGGGATCTGGGTGGCGGTGAAGGCGACCACCTCGTACTCCTCCCGGTCGCGGAAGAGCGTGTTGAAGTTGTGGAAATCGCGCCCCGCGGCGCCCAGGATCACTACCCGTCGACGCTCCATCGAGCCTCCTCGGTCGGTTCGTTACGAGCCTGCAGGTCGATACGGCACGGGCGCAAGAGTACCGCAAGCCGATCGCCACCGGGGAGCGCCGACGGAACCGAGCCGCGGCCGCAACCGCAGCTCGGCGAGAACGCTGTAGAAACGCTTCGGTCAGGGCACGCTGCCGACGAGCGTGAAGGTCACGGCGCCGTCCGGCAAGGTCCCGCTGCCGTTGCAGGTGTTGTTCCTCTGCGCCACGCCGGCGACGTCGTACCGGGCGCCGGAGAGCTCGGTCGTGCCCACCTGTGGCGGCCAACTTCCGGTTACCAGCTGCAGCTCCCGGAAAACGATCTCGTAGGTGATCGGTCGGCTCAGGTCGAGGCGCTGCCCGGCGAAGCGGTAGACGGCGAGGTACTCGCCGGTCTTGGGATTCTGCTCGACGATCAGGTCATCGCCGCTATAAAAGGTGTCGGAGAAGCAGATCGCCGCATCAGGGTACTCCGTCGCTCGTTGCAACTGCTCGAAATCGACGTTGTCGGATACGAAGCGATACCGGTCGAAGCGCATCGACGTATCCGACGCCAGACTTCGGGTCTGCTCGTTCGCACGCAGGGAGCCGCTCGCCGACACCCTCCACTCGATGTCCTCGGCCTTGTTGTTACCGCCGCCGTCTCCACCCCCACCACCCCCACCGCAAGGCGGTACGCCGCACTTCGCCTCACCGGTGACGATGCCGTTGGTCTCGACGCTCTCCGGCGCCGTCGGGCTGCCACCGCTACCACCGCAGGCCCATGCCAGAACGAAGAGGGTCACCATCCAGATCGAACCGTGCCGTTTCCTGACGCTTTTCATCGCGAACCTCCCGCAGACGGTCTCGCTCACGATGTCAACATAGCACTCGGCCGTCAGGAAACCGTCAGCCGACCGGCGCCACGTTTCGAGAATCTACTTTAAGGTTCGACCCGCGCGATTCGGCGTCACGGCCACTCGTGCGGGTGACGACGCTCCGGCCATCCGTCGCCGCCCGTCGCCAGCGTGCAAGCATGACGGGCAACCATGAAGCGGTCGTCACCGTATCTGAGTCGAGACGCGATGTCGGGGGCAGGCTTGGCGATTCGCGGCATCGCGGGTAGACTGACCTACGGAGAGTACGGAGAGTGCCGATGCGCGCAGCCGCCTACACGCTCGACTCGTTCGTCGAACAGGCGACTTGGATCGACTCGGTCCGCAAGCACGATCTCGCCTGGGGCGATTCCGTTCTGGTGGTGACACGCAACTCCACCTACACCATCACGCCGGCCGGTGAGGGGACGTTCTGGGTCTCCGGAGGCTGGTTCGATAACCGCCGCCTCTCTCCAGTCCGCCTGCCGATCAATGGCTGCACCGGCGGCGGCACCGCCATCAAGCACGACATCCTGGCGGCACCGGGCCTCTTCCTCGAGTTCGGCAACGGTGTCTTGACGACCCGCATTCAAGAAGTACGCGTCCTCAAGGCGGACGAGCAGCTGACCAATTGAGCCCCCTTCTCCGAGCCGTGCAGGACGCGCGCGCCGAGCGCGGAGTCGAGCGGTGACTTCGATCGACGTTCGACCGCTGGGCGGGAACGACTACGAGGTCACCGTGGACGACGGCGACGGCACCAGCCGGCATCGTGTCCGCGTGGACGAGGCGGCGCTACGCCGGTACGGCGGAGGGAACGACCCCGAGGCCCTCCTGGTGGCCTCGTTCCGCTTCCTGCTCGAGCACGAGCCCAAAGAGTCGATCCTGCAGCGCTTCGAACTGCCGGTGATCCACCACTACTTCCCGGAGTACGAGCGTGAGATCGAAGGCTACCTGAAGTAAGCGAAGCGACGGAGCTCACGCATCGGCGAGCCTCGCGCGAACGAAGTCGGCGATCTTCCCGCGCGTCGCCGCATCCAGATCGGAGAAGGCCAGAGCGAAGCCCTTTGGCTCCCTCCCCTCGGTGTGCCGCACCACCACCGCGCGCGAGCGGATGGGCGGCGTCCCGTCCGGCAGGGAGAAGACGACCTCGACCTCTTCACCCGGCGGCACCAGGTCGCCCGACTTCACCAGCATCCCGCTTTCCGACAGATTCACCACCTGACAAAAGCGCGAAAGCGAGCGCCCCTCCCGGCGCAGACCGAGCTCGACCATCATCCGGCTGGCGGCACGCGGCGCGACACCCAATACCTGTCGAGCGACCACCGACAGGATGCGATCGAAGTCGGTCAGGTTGGCGAAGCGGGAGCGTCGACCGGAGAGGTCGTCGAGCGCTCCGCTCGACGCCATCTCGGTAAGGACCAGGACGAAGGCCCGCGAGGAGCGGGCGCCGGAGGCGCGGAGGCCGGCGAAGAACTCGTCGATCGGCGTCCCGGGCAAGGGATGGCGCACGATGACCAGGTCGAAGCGACGTTCTTGGCAGGCTGCTAGCGCGGCCGCCGCGTCCTCGGCCGACTCTAGAACGACGCGAGCGGTCTTGAGCTGGGGCGCCAGGTGGAGCATCGCGTCGTGCCGCACGCCGAGCAGCATGACGCGGCGGAATCGTGAGCTGTGAGTCGTCTGTTTCGCGCGCCACTCCGCGCTCGCCGCGGTCTCTCCCATCGTTCGTCTCCTCTCCGATCGGTTGACTCTGACGGTTTACCACCCCGACCGCCCGCAACGCAATGATCGCCACCGACGGCACCGGGAGGTCGGCCCCCACCAACGCCGCTCCCACCGCTCCCCGACTTGTCCTACAATCTCCCACCACGGAACGAACCGATGCAGTTCTTCAAGTCGTATCGACCCGGGATGGAACTCGGTCGGGGCCAGACGCTCGATGCAGCGACACGGGTCACGCTGCTCGAAGAGAACCCCGAGCGACTTCTTCGGGACAGCTTCGAGACCCTCGTCAACCAGCCGTTTCCGGTCGAGGAGTGGCTGTTGGTCACACCCGAGTATCTGATCTACGCGACCGAGACTCCGGTCATGGACCACCTGCGGGAGATCCTCCTGCGTGGCGCGCGACAGGTCGCTCCCGAGGCGCTGCAGGATCTACTCTCCCAGCTCTCCGAGCATGCCGACACAGACGCCTCACGGGTGTGGCTCCCGCGCAAGGGGGCACGCGCCCGCCCGTGGGTCTTCGAAGGCCGTGCTCCGGCCCTGCTCGGCAGCAAGCCGGTGCCCGTCCATTATTACGAGATCCGGGTCGGCAGCGGCGCACTCTACTTTCTTCAGCAGCCGATCGGCCGCAAGAAGGCGCGGCAGGATTTCGAGGTCATCGCCCAGCAGCTCCGCAGCTCCGGGACCGGCTGACCCCCAGCGGTCGGCCCGGTATGCGGCCGAACCTTCCGAGCCGGTCTGCGTATCAAGACTGTCCGGACCCACGCCCGTCGGCGAAGATCCGCCACGGCGGCCGGGCCCCCCCCCCCGAGACCGTGAGCTCCGTCCCTCCAGCGCTGCAGCGAGCTCTCCGCCTCCTGCCACGCTTCGGCGCCGCCTGCGGCGGAACGGTTCTATCCTGCGGGCTCCTGCTGGTCGCCTGTACCGGCGATCCGCAGCCGGCCATCGATTCTCCGAACCCACCGCACGAGACGACGCCGCATCGCGACAAAGTCCCCGTGACGACCCGCTCCGACGCCGCTCGAGAGCTTTATCTCGAGGGTCGTCGGCTCTCCGATCACCTTCGACCGGCAGAGGCTCGGCAGCTCTATCTCGAAGCTCTCTCGCTCGACCGGCATTTCGCTCTCGCCCACCTGGCGCTCGCCGAATCGGCGACCTCGGCGCGCGGGTTCTTCGAGTCGATGGCGCGCGCCGTCGCCCTGGCGGAGGTCGTCTCCGAGGGGGAGCGCCTGATCATCCTCGCCCGCGACGCAGGCGTACGGGGCGTGCCGGCCGAGCAGATCGATCGCCTGCGGCGGCTGGTCGAGCTCTACCCAAACGACGAGCGGGCCCACGCTCTGCTGGGCGACTACTACGCCGACCGGCAGGAATACGAGCGCGCGATCCCCCCCTACGAGCTCGCCGTAGAGGTCGCGCCCGACTTCTCGCCCGCCTACAACCGCCTGGGATACACCTACCGCGCACTCGGTCGCTACGACGAGGCCGAAGCAGCCTTCCGACGCTACATCGCACTCCTGCCGGACGAGCCCAACCCCTACGACTCCTTTGCCGAGTTGCTGATGAAGACGGGTCGATTCGAGGAGTCGATCGCGCAGTACCAACGCGCTCTCGAGCTGGCACCCGAGTTCGGCTTTTCCTACATCGGGCAGGCGCACGACCTCGTCCTCCTGGGCCGATTCGACGAGGCCCGCTCGCGGCTACGAGCCCTCGCGGAGTCGGCTCGGGACATCGGGCAGCGACGTCGGGCGATCTTCTGGGAGGTCCTCTCGTACGTCCACGAGGGTGACACCGCGGCAGCGCTCGCCGGCTCGGAGCGTCTCCTCGAGCTGGCGGAGACGAACGCCGATCCGGCCGCCATGGCGAGCGATCTCGAGCTGCGCGGGACGATCCTGCTCGAAGACGGCCAAGCCGAGCGAGCCGAGGAGGCGTTCGTCGAGGCGGTCGAACGCATCGCCACCGCCGACGTGCCGTCCGAGGTGGTAGAGGCGCAGCGACGCGACCTGATCTACTGGAAGAGCCGCCTGGCGCTCGCCACCGGTCGGCTGGCGGACGCCTCGCAGCAACTCGACGCCTATCGCCAGCGCGTCGCGCCGCACGGCGTACCGGCCGAGGAGCGGCGTGTCCGCGAGCTGGCCGGTGAGTTGGCTCTGCTCGAGGGCGATCCGACCCGGGCCTTGGCCGAGCTCGCCGAGGCCGACCGGCAGGATCCCCGCGTGCTCCTGCTCTGCGCCCGAGCCCTGCGGGCGAGCGGCCGATCCGAGGCCGCCCTTCGAATGGCCGAGGAGGCAGCGCACTTCAACGAGCTGAGCGTCAGCTACGCCTTCGTCCGTGCAGCGGCACACCGTCTGGCTTCCGAGCTCCGATCGGTGTCGTGAGGCCCGGAATCGGGGCGCCGCAGCTGTGCTACGATTTCGTCGGCTCGAGCGCTTCGGGAGCTCGACCCGATCGGCTGCTCGTCTGGGATCACGCGATGCAGGTACGCACTGCCGCCGGCGCCAAGACCCTGCCCCAGGAGTACTACATCTCCGAGGAGCTCTTCGCCCTCGAGCGTCGACGCATCTTCTCCCGTCATTGGCTCTATGCCGGGCATGTCGGCCGAATCCAGGAGCCGGGCGATTATTTCGTCTTCGACCTGTTCGCCGACAGCGCCGTCGTCCTGCGAGATCTCGACGGCGAGGTGCGGGCGCATCACAATGTCTGCCGCCATCGCGGCGCGCGGCTGTGCGACGACGACTGCGGCCGGCTGCCGGGTGCGCTGCAATGTCCCTACCATGCATGGACCTACGAGCTCGACGGACGGCTGCGCAGCGCCCCGACGATGGACCAGGTACACGACTTCGAACGCGCC
>JAWVZD010000062.1:0-7674 GCA_033722395.1 Thermoanaerobaculia bacterium
GGCCTCGTCGGCGACCCGGTCGAGTCGCCCAGCGGCGACGTCGTCCTCGAGCTGCCGGTCCCACGCCGCTGCGTCGAAGCGGTAGAACCACTCGCGAAAGACGCGGAGCTCTTCGGACGAGAGCTTCTCCACCGCGCGTTCGAGGTCGGCGACTTCCGTCATCGATTCCAAGCTACCACAGCCCCCATTCCGCGCCCTCCCTCGGGGCACGACCTGCGGGCCCTTCCAGGATCGCCTCGGCCTCGTCCCCGTCGTCGCATACCGAGTGCGTTACGACCCCAGAGATCTGACCATCCAGGATCCGCCAAGAATGATCGTCCAGGAGGGGTCGCGCATGGTTTTCAGCTAGCTGTAGTGCGAATCGCCGAAGCAAGGCGAGCAGAAGCAGCGGAGGAAGACGAGCGAGCTGTACGAAAGGCGCTGAGCAAGTCGCAGTCGTGATTGCTGCGTGAAGTAGGGTCAGAGCTGAGCGAGGTCGCGAGCCGGTTGCGAACGAAACCGGGTCAGCCCTCCGGATCGCGTCGCATCACGCTGACCGTGAAGCCGTCGTGGTCGGCCGCCGGCAGGATGCGCCAGAGGCTCGGGGTCTCCAGGAAACGGGACCAGCTCGAGGGAAGCCGTTCTTCGAGCCGTGCCGTTCCGAAATCCGGATGGCGATCGAGGAACGCCTCCGCCTGCCCCTCGTTCTCCTCCCGCTCGAGCGAGCAGGTGATGACGACGAGGAGCCCGCCCTGGCGCACCAGGCCGGCGGCGCCGTCGAGGATCTCGGCGCCCAGCGCCACCAGGCGGTCGATCTCCTCCGCCGTGATGCGCCACTTGAGCTCCGGGTGCTTGCGCAGAGTGCCCGTCCCGGTGCAGGGGAGGTCGACGACGACACGGTCGAAGCCGGCGTGGAGGGCGGGGTGGCGGGCGTCGGCGGCGACGAGGGCGAAGCCCGAGCCGGTGCGGCGCCGGTTGGCGAGGAGGCGAGGCAGCCGCGCCACGGTACCGTCGGCGGCGACGATGTCGAGCCGCGGCTCCCAGGCGAGTAGCGCCAGGGTCTTGCCGCCCGGGGCGGCGGCGACGTCGAGGATGCGCTCACCGGCTGTCGGGGGCGGCACCAGGGCGGCCACCTGGCTCGCCTCGTCCTGGGGGTAGATCTCGCCGGCCGGCCAGAGGTCGGTGTCGAGCGGGCTCCCCTCCTCGACCAGGAGGCCGAGCGGTGACAGCTCGGAGGGCTCCGTGCGGACGCCCGCGTCGAGGAGGCGCTGTCGCACGGTCTCGCGCCGCTCGCGCCCGCCGACGACCAGCAGCGCCGGGCGGCGGTCGCGGTTGTTGGCCTCGAGGAGTGACCGCGTGCGCTTCTCGCCGAACCGACGCGTCCAACGCTCGACCAGGAAGCGCGGGTGGCTGGTCTCTACGGCGAGCCGATCGAGCGGATCGTCGAGGTCGAAGCGGACCGAGCGGCCGCGGTCGGCGACCTTGCGCAGCACCGCGTTCACGACGCCGCCGCCGCGGCGCGAGCGGCCGGCGGCGAGGCCGACCGCGGTCGAGACCGCGGCGTGGTCGGGGACCCGGTCGAAGAAGAGGAGCTGCACCGTCCCGAGGCGCAGCGGCGAGAGCAGGATCGGATCGATCTGGTCAATCCGCCGGCCCGAGAGTCTCTCGAGCACGAAGTCGAGCCGCAACAGCCAGCGCAGGGTCTCGGTGATCAGCCGGTGAGCAAACGCGCGGTCGCGCTCCGAGCCGAGCGCCGCGAGCCGGCTCCAAGCGGAGTCGAGAGGCTCGCTCGCGGCCAGGACCCGCTCGATCGCCCAGCAGGCGGCGGCGCGCGGCTCGTCGAGCTCGGCCGGGTCGAGACCGTTCGCCCAGCGGCCGGGGGGCACCACGGGGGGCACGTCGGGGCGCCCTCCGGGCCCAGCCGTATCACTCAAAGCGATCCCCGACCTCGAGCCGCAGGCCGTTGGCGAGGTCACGGCCGGAGACCTCGCTGCGACCGGGACGCTGGACGCGGGTGAGTGCCAGCGCACTGCCCTCGCCGCAGGCGACGACGACGCTCTCGGAGCCGAGGTCTACGATCGTCCCGGGTGCGACACCCCTCGCCGCCTCGGCGTCGCTCATCACGCTCCCGTCCAGGACCTTGATCCGCTCGTCCTCCCAGACCGTAAAGCAGCCCGGCCACGGGTCGTAGGCGCGCAGGCGGCGCTCGATCGCCTCGGCGGAGAGCGTCCAATCGATCCGTCCGTCGGACTTCTTCAGGCGCCGCGCGTAGGTGGCGCGGGCATCGTCCTGGGGCAGCGGCTCGATCGCTCCCTCGGCCAGCCCCTCCACGGTCTCGACCAGGAGCTCTCCCCCCAGCCGGGCGAGGCGCTCGGCGAGCTCTCCGGCGCGCTCCTCGGGGCGGATCGGCGTCTCCTTGCGGAGCAGGATCGGCCCGGTGTCGAGGCCCTCGTCCATCAGCATGGTCGTCACTCCGGTGACCTCGTCTCCCGCCGCGATGGCGGCCTGGATCGGCGCCGCGCCGCGGTGTCGCGGCAGGAGCGAGGCGTGCACGTTGACGCAGCCGAGACTAGGCAGCTCGAGGAGCCCGGGCGGGAAGATCTGACCGAAGGCGACCACCGCGGCGACCGCCGGCTCCAAGGCACGAAGGCGCTCCTGGAGTTCGGGATCCGACAGGCGCTCCGGCTGGGAGAGGGGGATGTCGTGCCGCTCGGCCCACCGCGCCACCGGCGGCTGGCGGAGGCGGCGGTCGCGTCCGGCCGGGCGAGCGGGCTGCGAGACGACGAGCGCCGGCACGAGGTCCGCTCCGACCAGCGCCTCGAGTGGCGGCACGGCGAACTCCGGGGTGCCGAAGTAGACGATCGGGTGCGGCTTCATCGGTTCTCTTCTACTCGGTGCGAGGCGATCCAGTGCGAGGCGGCTCGGTGCTGGGCGGTTCGGTGCTGGGCGGTTCGGTGCCGTCCGGTGCAGGGCCGGGCGGCGGACGACTCGTGAGCCAGTAGGACCAGCGCTCGAGCGCGCCGCCTCACCCTTCGACGTCCCGCCGCGCCTCGTCCCACTCCTCGAAGAAGTCGGGCTTGACCAGGACGTCGCGCGGTTTGGAGCCCTGCGGCGGGCCGAGCAGGCCGTCCGCCTCCATCATGTCGATGAGCCGGGCGGCGCGCGAGAAGCCGACCCGGAGGCGGCGCTGCAGGAAGCTCGCCGAGCCCTGGCCCTCGGAGACCACCAACCGGGCCGCCTCGTCGTAGAGCTCGTCGCCGCCGCCGTCGCCCGGACCGCCGGTACCGCGCTCGTCCGCCGGTGGCTTCAGAACCTCCGGGTCGAGCTCCGGCTTGCCGACGCGCTTGAGCCAACGGATGAGCGCCGCCGTCTCCTGCTCGCTGACGTACGGTCCGTGCAGACGCAGGATGCGCGAGGTACCCGGCGGCATGAACAGCATGTCGCCCTTGCCCAGCAGGTGCTCGGCGCCGATCGAGTCGAGGATGGTGCGCGAGTCGTGGCGGCTCGCGGTGGCGAACGAGATGCGGCAGGGGAAGTTCGCCTTGATGGTGCCGGTCAGGACGTCGACCGACGGCCGCTGGGTGGCGACGATCATGTGGATGCCGACGGCGCGCGCCATCTGCGCCAAACGCGCGATCGCCGTCTCGACCTCGCTCGCCGACGACAGCATGAGGTCGGCCAGCTCGTCGATCACCACCACGTAGTACGGCAGCGGCTTCAATTCCTCGACCGCGGTGTCGTCCTCCTCCTTCTCGGAGAGTGCCAGCCGCTTCTTGAGCTCCGGATCGCGGATCGCCTGGTTGTAGTGCGCGATCGAGCGCACGTGGACTTCGGCCAGCAGGCGGTACCGCCGCTCCATCTCGGAGACGGCCCAGCGCAGCGCGTTGGCCGCCTTCTGCGGCTCGACCACCACCTCGGTCTTGAGATGCGGGATCTCCTTGTAGACGCCGAGCTCGATCCGCTTCGGATCGATGAAGATGAACTGCACCTCCTCGCGCGTCGCCTGCATCAGGATCGAGGTGATCATCGCCTGCAACCCGACGCTCTTTCCCGAGCCGGTGGCGCCGGCGACCAGCAGGTGCGGCATGGTGCGCAGATCCGAGAAGTACGGCTCGCCGTGGATCGTCATGCCGATCGCCATAGTGAGGCGCGAGGAGGACTTCCTGAACTCCTTGTGCGACAGCATGTAGCCCAGGCGGATGGTGGCGCGCTCCCGGTTCGGCACCTCGATGCCGAGCGTCGAGCGGCCCGGGATGCGGTCGATGCGCACCGACTCGGCCTTCAAGGCCAACGCCAGGTCGTCCTGCAGGTTGACGATCTGGCTGACCTTCACTCCCGGCGCCGGCTGGAACTCGAAGACCGTGATCACCGGGCCCGGGCTGATGCCCTCGATCGTGCCCTCGACGCCGAACTCGGCGCAGCGGGTGCGGATGACCTCGCCCAGACGCACCAGGTCGTCCTCTTCGAAACTCGCCTTGGGCGGCGTCGCGTCCAACAGGTCGAGCGGCGGTAGGGGGCTCGTGCCTTTGGCCGGCTTGGGAAACGGGATCTCCTTCTGCGCCTCCTTCGGCTCCTCGGTCCGGGATTCGGCCGTCGGTTCGGGCGCTCGGCGGGTCACCTTGCGGACGGAGAACTTGCCGCGCCCCTGCTTCTCCACCACCCGCACCGGCTCGGCGTCGGCGGCGGGCGCCGGCTCGGGTTCCGACTTGCGAGCCGCCCGCTCGAGCTGCTTCTCCATCACCCGGCGCCGCGCCTTGTCCTTGCCGCGCCGCTCGCGGTTGCGCGACCAGACCAGCGCGATCCGCTGGCCGAGGTCCTTCAGGCCTCGGTTCCAACGCGCCAGGATCTCTCCCAGGGTCGACTGAATCAGCAGCGCGAAGCCGACCACGACGCCGCCCAGAAAGACCACCACGGCGCCCATCTGGCCGAGCTGGCTACCGACCGCGTCGGCGAACAGCCGGCCGAGTCCGCCGCCGGCCCAGACCGCCTCGCCGCGCCACTCGATCTCGCCCAGCGCGATCTGCAGCAACGGCGGAAGGCAGAGCAACACGACGCCGACCCCGACACCGCGGCCGATCACCTTGGGGCCGTCCCGGTGACGCACCCGACGCCAGCCACCGACCAGAAAGAAGACCGGCACTAGCAGAGCCACCAGACCGACGAACTCGAAGGTGAGCGCCGCCAGCTGGGCGCCGACCGGCCCGATCCAGTTGCGGATCCGCACCCGATCCCCATCGGCGGGATTCAGGAAGCTCGGGTCGAGCGGATGGTAGGTCAGGACCGAGACCAGCAGGATGGCACCCGTCACGAGCAGCACGATGCCGACCACCTCGCGGCTCTTCTCCGGCGGCAGCCGCTTGGCCTCCTTCTTGGCGGAGGCCGCTCGTTTCGCTTTGGTCTTCATCCTCGGATCTCGGCCCGCGGCAGGCTCTCGACCGGGCCGACGAAGCCGGCGATGCACGGGCCGGCGATGGGGAAGCGGAAGGCCATGGGGGGCGGGGCTCCAGTCACGGGTAGCGCCTCCATTCTACAGGAGCGGCGAGCCCGGCCGACCGGCGACCCGGCGCCCGGTGCGGGGCCGCGGAAGCCGACCGGAGGGATCGTCCGACGATCGACTCCCCGACGACTCACTCGCCGGGAAGCCGCTCCGCCAGGGCCGCGAAGTCGGCTACGTCGAGGGCTTCGGCCCGGACCTTCGAGTCGAGGCCGGTGGCCTCGAGCAGAGCTGCGGCTCGTCGGGCGCCCCAGGCGGCAGCGAGGGAGTTGCGCAGCGTCTTGCGGCGCAGGGCGAACGCCGCGCGCACCAGCTCGCGGAAGCGCTCGTACCGCTGCGGCTCGATCCGGTCGCTCCGCGGCGCGAGGCCGACGAAGGCGCTCTCCACCTTGGGCGGCGGTCGGAAGGCTCCGGGACGCACCCGGCCGAGAAGCTCGGCGTCGGCGAGCGCCCGCACCAGGACGCTGAGCGAGCCGTAGGCGCCGTCACTCGGACGGGCCAGCAGGCGCTCGGCGACTTCGAGCTGCACCAGGAAGGCGGCGCGCTCGATCCGCCCCGGCCGGCGGTGCGCCGCCTCGAGGCAGTCGAGCACCAGCCGGGTCGAGATGCCGTACGGCAGGTTGCCGGCGACCAGGCTGCCTTCGGGCAGGCGGTCGAACGGGATGTCGAGCGCATCCCCCAAGACGATGCGCAACGGCAC
Source organism: Thermoanaerobaculia bacterium (assembly GCA_033722395.1). Taxonomy (GTDB): domain Bacteria; phylum Acidobacteriota; class Thermoanaerobaculia; order Multivoradales; family JAHEKO01; genus JAWVZD01. The sequence goes on from JAWVZD010000062.1 coordinate 6,174, forward strand.
CGACCCGGCCGTGCGGCGCAGGTCGAAGGCCCAGCGCGGATCGAGCTCCCAGGCGACGACCCGGCCGCCCGCGGCGGCGAGCTCGCCGGTCAGCACCCCCGATCCCGGCCCCACCTCGATCACCGTCCGGCCGGCCGGTCGCAGGTAGTCGAGGAGCGGCGCGCAGACCTCCGGCCGAGTCAGGAAGTGCTGTCCGAGATCCTTGCGCAGCCGGTGCTCGCTCATCGTCTCGCATTATGGGCCAGGCGGCCGTTTGCGCCATAATGGCACGGCGTCGCCGGCCGCGGGCCGCCGGGCCCGCGTCGAGCCCCACCGAACGGCGCTATGGTGGGCTCTGCACCTGGCACTGGCCTTGCAGCTTCTGCCCCGGGCCGGCGGCTCCGGGGGCCGCGAGGAGCTCACCGGTCACACAATCAAACGAGAGAGGGATCCGATCGCCATGGAACCGGACTTGGACCGCCTGACGCAGGACGTGGAGCGCGAGACCGTGACACTGCGCCAGATCGAGGACGAGCTGCGCAAGGTCATCGTCGGCCAGGACTATCTGATCGAGCGCCTGCTGGTCGGCCTGCTGACCCGTGGCCACCTGCTGATCGAGGGCGTGCCCGGCCTCGCCAAGACACTGGCGGTCAAGACGCTGGCCAAGAGCCTCAACGTCGGCTTCAACCGCATCCAGTTCACCCCCGATCTACTGCCGGCCGATCTGCTGGGAACGCTGATCTACGACCAGCAGCAGGGGGAGTTCATCCCCCGCCAGGGGCCGCTGTTCACCAACCTGTTGCTGGCCGACGAGATCAACCGCGCCCCGGCGAAGGTGCAGTCGGCCCTGCTCGAGGCGATGGAAGAGCGCCAGGTCACCCTGGGCGACACCACCTTCCTGCTGGAGGAGCCGTTCATGGTGCTGGCGACCCAGAACCCGATCGAGCAGGAGGGCACCTACCCGCTCGCCGAGGCCCAGGTCGACCGCTTCATGCTGAAGCTCAGGCTCGACTACCCGAGCCGCCAAGAGGAGATGGACATCCTGGGGCGCATGCTGGTCGAGGAGGAGATCGCCGTCTCGCCGGTGCTCGACGGCCCGCGGCTGATCGACTTGCGCAAGGTGACCGACGCGGTCTACCTCGACAACAAGCTGCGCGGTTACATCATCGACCTGGTGTCGGCCAGCCGCGACCCCGTCGCGGCCGGCTTCCCCGATCTGGACGACCTGATCGACTTCGGCGCCTCGCCCCGCGCGACGCTCTTCCTGGCCCGCTCGGCCAAGGCGCTGGCCCTGGTGCGGGGCCGCGGCTACGCCATCCCGGAGGACGTCAAGGAGGTGGCGGCGGACGTCCTGCGCCACCGCCTGATCCCGACCTCCGAGGCCGAGGCCGAGGAGATCTCCGCCGACGACCTGGTGCGGCAGCTCCTCGATCGCGTCCAGGTTCCGTGACCGCGGCCCAGCCGCGCTTCAACGCCGTGAGCCCGAAGGCCAGCGCGAAGACGACCGAACGCCCCGAGCTAC
>JAWVZD010000063.1:0-7650 GCA_033722395.1 Thermoanaerobaculia bacterium
GCCTCCGCACTGCTCCTCACCGGGGCCGATTCCGCCGCCGCGCCGCAGCCGGTGCGGATCTCCGCCGAGATCGGCGAGCGGCGGGTGGCGATGGAGGTGCGCGACCTGCCGCACGACGAGGCCACGCTGGCGATCCGCCGGGCGATCGGCACGCTGGCGGCGGTACGCCGCTCCCTCTCCCCCGACGACCCGCAGAGCCGCATCGCCGAGCTCAACGCGACCGCCGGCCGGGGGCCGCACGCCACCGACCCCGGCACCGCGGCGGTCCTCGAGCGGGCGCTCGGCTTCTGCGTCTGGAGCCAGGGAGCCCAGGGTCCCCTCGGCGGGACGCTCTACGATCTCTGGGAGGCCGCCGAGCGACCTCCCGGCGGCCCGCCCCTCGAGGCGGCCGCGGCCACCGCCGAGTGCAGCCACCTCAGACCGGTCGACGGTCGCTGGTCGCTCGACGCCGGGAGCCGTGTCGACCTCCGACACTTCGCCGACGGACACGCCGTCGACCGCGCCATGGAGGAACTGCGCCGGGCCGGCGCCGCCAACGCTTCGATCGAGTACGGGCCGGTCACACGAGCCATCGGCGAAGGGCCGGCCGGTCGGGGATGGAAGGTCACCCTGCCGCTCTTTCCCGGCCTGGTCGAACCGCTCGAGCCGATCTGGTTGCGCGACCGCGCCCTGGCGATCGCCACTACCCACCGCGATCGCTTTCGCTTCGGGTCGTCGAGCTACGCCGCCTACCTCGATCAGCGCGACGGGCGGCCGGCGGAGAACGTGGTGGCGGTGCTCGCCGCCTCCGAGCTCGCCGTCGACGCCCAGGCCTTCGCCAGCACGATGGTCGTCCTCGGCAACCGCGAGGGACAGTTCCGACTCGGCACCGTCGATCCGGCTCCTGCCGTGATGTGGTTGCTGGGCGACGGCACCGGGATGCCGCTCGTCACCACCCGCCACTGGTCGTCACTGCGCCGCTGATTCCTCGCCCGACGGAGCCGGATAGACCGGCAGGTCCCCCGGCGCGACGGCAACGAACACGCGCTCGCCGATCGCCGCCTCGTCACCCGCCAGCGACCGCACGGCCAGCGACGGACCCCCTTCGAGCTCGACGAGATGGACGAGATCGTGTCCGTAGAAGCTGCGCTGCAGGACCCGCCCCGCCGCACCCTCGCCGGGGCCGACCAACCGGAGTTGCTCCGGCCTGAGCAACACCCGGCCCTCGCCGTCCGGCAGGGTCGTCGGCGTCTCACCGAGCGGGTGGCGCGCCCGGCCATCGGCGATGCGGCACTCGACGAGCTGCCCGTCGCCGACGATTTGCGACACGCCGAGCGACAGCGGTGCACGGTAGATCTCCTGCGGCGTCCCCTCCTGCAGGATGCGCCCAGCCGCCATCACCGCGACGCGATCGGCCAGACCGAGGGCCTCCTCCTGATCGTGCGTCACCAGCAACGCGGTGGCCCCGGCGCGATCGAGAATCGCCTTGACCTCCAGGCGTACCCGCTGCCTCAGAGCGGCATCGAGGTTGGCGAACGGCTCGTCGAGCAGCAGGAGCGCCGGCGAGGGCGCCAGGGCGCGCGCCAGAGCGACGCGCTGCCGCTCGCCGCCCGACAGCTCGTCCGGATAGCGTCCCCCGTAGCCGCTCAGACCGACCAGATCGAGCACCGCACCGACCCGCTCGTTCCGGTCCGGCCGGCGCGCCACGCCGTAGGCGACGTTGCGCTCGACGGTCAGATGGGGAAAGAGCGCGCCGTCCTGGAAGACCATGCCCACGGCGCGCTTCTCCGGCGGCAGGAAGACGCCTTCGCCGGCCAGCATTCGACCGTCGAGTCGGACGGTCCCAGCCACCGGCGGCTCGAAACCAGCGACCGCTCGCAGCAGGCTGGTCTTGCCGCAGCCGCTCGGCCCCACCAAGACGAAGAACGCCCTCTCCTCGACCCGCAGGCTCACTTGGTCGACCGCCATCACATCGCCGCGACGGACGGAGAGCTCGTCGATCTCGAGGAGCGCCTTCGCCGGCGCGCTCATCGCAGCCTCCCGATTGCAGCCCGCCGCCCGCGCCGCTCCCCGAGCGCCGGCCGGATGACCAGCAGATAGAGCGGCACCGCCGATACGGCGAGAAGCAGGAAGGAGGGCAGAGCCGCCTCGGAGTAGATCCCCTCGGTGGCAGTCGACCAGATACGGGTGGCCAGCGTCTCGAAGCCGCTCGGTCGTAGGATCAGCGTCGCCGGCAGCTCCTTCATGGCGGTGAGGAAAACGAGCGCCCCGCCCATCAACAGACCCGGTCTCACGAGCGGAAGCGTCACGGTGCGAAAGACCTCGAGCGGCGGGGACCCGAGATCGCGCGCCGCCTCCTCGAGCACCGGTGGAGCGGCCGCCAGGGCGCTGCGTCCCGCCGCCAGGGCCTGTGGTAGGAAGCGCACCACGTAAGCCGTCACCAACAGGCCCAGCGTCTGGTAGGCCCAGCCGAGATAGCGAGTCGCCAGAAAGACCCAGGCTAGACCGACCACCAGCCCCGGTAAAGCGTAGCCGGCGTGACAGCCGCGCTCGACCCAGAAGGCCCAGCGTCCAGGATAGCGCACCGACCAGATCACCGGAGGGAGCGCCAGTAGGACCGCCACCACCGCCGCCGCCAACGACACCCCCACCGAAGCGAGCGCCTCGAGGCCGACCCGGCCGAGGGTGTTGCCGATCCACAGCGCCCGCACTCCCCAGAAGACGATCACTCCGGTCGGCACCACCAGGCTCAGCGCGACGACGGTCCCGAGGAAAGCCATCGCCGGCCATCTCCACCGTCCGAGAGGGCTGCGCCGCGGCGCCGACGACCGCCGCTCTTGGGCCGGCCGCAACCGTCCGGCGAGCCCGGCCTCGAGCCCGATCCACGCCAGGGTGAGCACGACCAGGACGGTAGCCAGAGCCGCCGCCAGAGAGCGATCGAACAGACCGCGATAGGCGTTGTAGATCGACAGGGTGAAGGTGTTGAACCGCACGATCGACACGGCACCGAAATCCGACAGAGTGTAGAGCACGACCAGCAACGAGCCGCCGTAGAAGGCCGGGCGGAGTTGGGGCAGGACGACGCTCAGGAAGGTGCCGGCGCGCCCCACGCCGAGGGCCCGCGAGCTCTCCTCCAGCGCCGGGTCGAGGGTGCGGATCGCCGCCACCAGGAGCAGGAAGACGTACGGATAGGTGAACAGGCCGAGCACCAGAGTGGCGCCCGAGAAGCCGTAGACGAACTCCGGCAGACGTTCCACGCCCAGCGGCCCGAGCCAGCCCTGCAGGTAGCCGCGGGGTCCGAAGAACGACACCCACGTGAAGGCCGCGACGTAGGACGGGAAGACCAGCGGGAGCGCCAGCAGGACGGCCCACAGCCGCCTCTTTGGCAGGTCGCTGCGCACTACCACCCAAGCGGACGGCAGCGCCACCGCGATCGCCACAGCCAGCGCCGAGAGACAGAGTCCGGTGGTCCGCACAGCCAACTCGGCGACGCGCTCGCTCCACATGACGGAGAGGTAGCGCTGCCATCCGGCTTCCGCCGCGCGCACGAAGAGATAGATCAGCGGGGTCGCCACCAGGAGTAGCGTCGCCCAGGAAACCACCGGCAGAAACCAGGGTGGCGGGCGCTCGGCAGCGCGACCCCGTTCACGCGCGGGATCCGGCGTCGGTCGTCCGGTTTCGAGAGCCGGGGGGCCAGGCCACTCGGTCGAGACCTCCACCCGGCTGGTAACCGTCGGTGCCGGCACGGCGGTCGACCGCTACTCGAGCAGGCCGGTGGTGCGGATCAGCTCGAGGGTCTCCTCCAAGCGGTCGGAAACGGCGGCGAAATCGACCTCACCGCCGGCCAGAGCCACCGCCGCCTCCTCGCCGGCCTCGACCTCGAGGGCCACCGGATACTCGAACGTCTCGTCGCGGAAGTAGCTCTGCGCCTCGGGACCGAGCAGGAACTCGACCAACTCGAAAGCCTCCGGTCCCCGCTCGAGCACCGCCGCTCCGGCCAGGTTGACGAAGCCCGAGCCGTCGTCCGCCGGCATGAAGAAGTTCCGACCGGGCGCGTCCGGGCGCTCGGCCAACGCCCGATGGAGATAGTAGTGGTTCACCAGGCCGAGCTCGACCTCACCGGCGATCACCGCCTCGACGATGGCGCTGTTCTTCGGATAGCGCTTCGGATCGTTCGCCGCCAGCCCGGCGAGCAGGCTCTCGAGCTCGTCGAGACCGTTCACCACTCCGTAGGCGGCCATGTGCGCCTGGAACGAGGCGTTCGCCGGCGCCAATCCGAAGCGACCGCGGAAGCGGGGCTCGGTCAGCCCTACGAGGCTACGGGGCAACTCCTCGACGCTCACCAGCTCGGGGTTGTAGACCACCGAACGGGCCCGTCCCGACAGTCCGACCCAGTCGCCGGAGGGCGAGCGGTGACGCGGCCGCACCTGGGCGAGGATCTCCTCGGGCAGGGGCTCGAGTCGTCCGCGCGCCGACAGCGCTCCCAGAGCCGCGGCATCCTGCGACACGAAGACGTCGGCCGGGGACTGTTCGCCTTCCTCGAGGAGCGTCGCCACCAGCTCGGCGGTACCGGCGTAGCGCACCTCGAGCTCGATCCCCGAGGCCTGCTCGAAGCGCTCGAACAGCGGCCCGATCAGGCTCTCGGCGCGGCCGGAGTAAACCGTCAGCGTCTGGCTCTCGGCCGGCTCGGTGGCCTCCGAACCGACGCCATCTCCCTGCGGCGCGCAGCCCGCCAGAGTCGGTGCGAACAAGGCCACCGCAACCAGGACCTCCTTTCTCATGTCGTCACTCCTCGTCGGTCCCTCGGCAGATCAGAAATCGAACCCGATCCCCACCAGCACGGTGCGGGGAAGACCCGGGCGGAGGCCGGCCGGCCGGCGCGCCACGACGTAGACCTCGTCGGTCAGGTTGCGCACCTGGACGAACAGTCGGTAGCGCTCCGCCATCACCCACTCGCCGCCCAGATCGAACACCAGTCGCGACTCGATGCCCTGGTCGGCCGGGATCGGTCCGCTGCCCGAGCGCGTGCGCATCTCGCCGACGTAGCTGGCGTCGATGTTGACGGCCCACCGTTCGGCATCGAGACCGCTGCCCACAGAGAGCTGATGCGCCGGCAGGTAGGGCAGCTCGTCGCCGATCGCGACCTCCGGCTCCCAGTCGGCGAACGAGGTCTCGAAGCTGGTGCGGAACTCGCTGTCGGTCCAGGTGTAGGCGACGCGGAGCGGCACGTCGAGTCCCTCGCCGACGTCGAATCGGGTCGCCAGCGAGGCTTCGAGCCCCCAGATGCGGGCGGCGCCGCCGTTGAACTGCTCACCGGTACCGCCGCCACCACCCGACAGCGTGTCGGTGCCGAGCAGATTGTCGTAGTCGTTGAAGAAGCCGACCAGGTCGGCCCGCATTCGGCCCGCGGCGCGCCGCCATCCGAGCTCGTAGTTCAGGCTCTCCTCGGCCTCGACCTCCTCCGCCGAGCCCGGTGCCGGCGGAGCGAAACCCTTGTGGAGACCGGCGAAGACGGCCGTCTCGGGCGACAGTCGGTAGCTGACTCCCATGCCGGGCACGATCTCTTCGACGCGGTTACGGCTCACCCGGAGCGCCGTGCCGGTACGCTGCGGATCGCTCTTGCCGAAGTCGCGCCGCTCGAGATCGATCGACTCGAAGCGCGCCCCCGGCGTCAGCGTCCAGCGACCGAGATCGATCCGGTCGACGACGAAGAGAGCGAGCGCGTCGGCCGAGGAGACGCGGTTGGCGTTGCTTCCCGGCGCACCGAGGGAGGTCAGCACCATGCGGCCGTCGACCATCTGGAACAGATCCTCCTCCTGGAAGCGGTCTTCGGCATCCTCGTGATAGCGCAGCCCGATCTCGAGATCGTGCCGCTCTCCCGGTCGCCAGCCGAGCATCGTCTGGACGCCGCGCGAGTAGTAGTCCCGGCGGTTGTTCCGCACCGCCATCTCTCCCGGCGCGCTGTCGAGCTCACCCCGCAGTACGGAGACCTCCCGCTGGTAGGTCTCGGGTCGGTCGAGCACGCTGGCGATACCGACGCCGGCGACGCTCTGCAGCTTGTGCCAGTTGCGGAAGAAGTCGTTGTTATAGGCCGTCGCCGTCAGGTCGAGTCGCGGTGCCAGCTGAGCGAAGTAGCTCGCCTGCACCTGCTCGTGGTCACTGGTGAAGAAATCCTCTTCGGAACCGGCATAACGGCGGTACGGCGTGCGCTCGAAGTCGTCCGCCGTCAGGCCGACGTAGGTCTCCTCGCCGAACTGTTCCGTCTTGCCGAGCTTGATCTCGAGCGCCTGGTAACGGCTCGCCTGCGGGCCGCTGGTGAAGCGCAGCTTGCCGACGTAGTCGTCGAGCTCGAAGCCGGTGTCCCCACCGGTGTCGAGCCGCTTGAAGCCGTCGCTCTCCATGCGGAAGCCCTCGAAGAGCCAGCCGAACCGTTGGCCGCTGTCGCCCACCGAGGCGTGCGCGCGCAGGAAGCCGTCCTCGCCCGCCGCCACCTGTGCGGCACCACCCAGCTCGCCGGGGATGCTGGTCGACAGGTAGTTGAGCGCGCCGCCGGTGGTGAACGGACCCTGGCGGATGGCGGCGGGGCCTTTGAGGATCTCGAAGCCCTCCATGCGGGCGGCCGTCGGTGTGTAGTAGGCCGACGGGGCCGAGTACGGGGCCGGCGCGATCAGCACACCGTCCTCCATCAGGGTGACCTTCTGGGAACGCTCCACGCCGGTGCCGCGGATGCCGATGTTCGGCCGCAGCCCCCAGCCTTCTTCCTCCTGGACGTAGATGCCCGGCACCTGCCACAAGATGCGGTGGACGTCCGAGTGCTTCTGGGCTTCGAGGTCGTCTTCGGTCAATCGCTGTCCCGAGCCCGGAAGGCGCATCAGCTCGCCGGCATCGCCGACGATCAGCAGTCGGTCGCGCACCTCGGCCTGGGGAGAGGCCGGATCGATCGGCGGGGGTGTAGGCAGCGTACCGTCGGTCTCTTCGTCAGCCGATTCGGCGGCGAAGCCGGCTACGGGGACCAGGAGCGACAGGGCGAGCAGCAGGACGAGGCTTCTGAAACGCGTCATGAGAATCGTCTCCTCCGATTCGGTTTGGGGTCCGCGCCGCTCTAGGAGGCGGCGACCTCCGCCTTCTCCTCCGGGCGACTGGCGGCGCAAATCCCACACAGTCCCATCACCTGCAAAGCGCTCTCTTCCGGCACGAAGCCGTGCGCCTTGAGGATCTCCTCGAGCAGAGCGCTGATCGCCGGACTGACGAACTCGACCACGCTGCCGCACTCGCGGCAGGCGATATGGTCGTGCGACTGGCCGGGATGCACGTGCTCGAAGAGGAAGCGGTCGTGGCCGAGGCGGTACTTTCGCACCAGCCCGCACTCGACCAGCAGATCCAGATTGCGATAGACGGTTGCACGGGAGATCTTGTGGCCGTGCGCTTGCATCCGCATGAAGAGTTGCTCGGCATCGAGATGCCCGTGTTGGGCGAAGACCTCGTCGAGCAGAGCGAGACGCTCTGCCGTCACCCGCATCCCGCGCTGCCGCAGGAACTCGACGAAGGCGCGCTGTTCTCGTTCGGGTGGCATCGGCAGTCTCGTCGCGAGGACGATTTCCACTTATTGAGATTGAATCTAAATAAACAGGCGTTATTCTGGACCGTTGAAGACCAGTTTGTCAACCTCCC
>JAWVZD010000064.1:0-7613 GCA_033722395.1 Thermoanaerobaculia bacterium
GCGCACCTCCGCGTCGCTTCCCCCACCGACCGCTTCACGGTGCCGATCGGTCAGCTCGAGATAGCGTCGGAAGTAGGTCTCCGGCTCCGGCCGCCGGCGAATCGTCAGGAAATCGATGATCTGGATCAGGATTCGCGTGCGTTCGGCGCTGGCGCGGCGCACCGTCTCGACCAGCTCGGCGAGGCCGGGGACGAACCGGTCGTGCCCGATGCGCAACAACGGGCCGCTCGGGATGTCGCGGATCCCCGTCGCCTCGACCACCAGGGCACCGGGCCGCCCCGCGGCGAAGCGCTCGTACCAATCCAGGATCTCGTCGGTTACGAAGCCCTCCTCGGTGGCCCGCCACGGCACCATCGCCGGTACCCAGGTGCGCTCGGCGAGCTCGATCGGACCGATCCGAACGGGCGAGAACAGCCGCGACGCCTCCGCCTCGCGGCGACTCGGCCAGTGCGCCGGAAGCAGATCGTGCCTGATGCGCTCGGGTGGCTTCCACATCCGCGAGCCGAGTATAGAGCCCTCGGCGCGAGCCCCTTCCTGCGATGCCAATGCCGCGATTCTCCCCGGATGGCGGCACCGCCTCGTTCCGATCACCATCCGCCGAGCACCCGCCCCCCACCCCATCCGATCCCCTCGTACCTCCACCGACCTCTCCGGCGAAGGGATGACACGATCTGTCGCCCAGACAAATACTCGGAACCGGGTTGACGCATTTTGTCACCTCGAGTCGTGACACCCCCCAGAAAACCCTTGCAGCACGGGCTTTCTCGAGTTGGCACGGAACCTGTACAGAGAAGATCTCGTCTCCTTTCTACCGTTTTGGGGCTCCCAGTGGCAGGTGCGGGAGGAGGCCGCTGGGGGCCCCAGGCTTCGAGACAGAGAACGATGAGCCGCCGACACACGAACCGCTCACCAACCGCCGCGGACAGACCGCTGCGGGGAGCCGTGTCGGCGCTCGAAAGAATTCGACAGTTCTGGAGTCAAGCGGGCGGTCAGCGCGTCTTCGCGAAGCTAAACCCGGAGCGCTTCCCACTTTGTGGAGAGGGCGTGCTGCCGCCCGTCTTGTTTCCTTCTGTCGTCAGGGTGCGACGACCACCTCGACGTCGCTGACCGAGAACCGAATCGAGGCCCACGCCGGACGCGGGGAGGCGCTTGGCGGAGCGGTCCTCGGAAGGACTCCAGCCATGTGTCGATGTCGTCCGTCGACCCTCTCCGCCACCCTCTTCGTCTCCGTACTCCTCATCGCCCTTTCGCCTGCGGCGCACGCCGCCTACCGAGCACCCGACCTGGTGCGAGTCGTGCCAGGTCTCGCGCAGGCCTCCCCGGCCGGCGTCGTGAATCAGTTGGTCGCGGTCGATCTGTCGGTGCTCACCGGAGAGGCGGCCGAGTTCCGCCTCGAGCTGCCGGACGGGCCGATCGTGCACGCTCGTCGAGACGGCTTCGAGCGACGGGGTGATCGAAACGTCACCTGGCGCGGCCGGCTTCTCGCCGATTCCACCAACCGGGTCGTGCTGACGGTCAAGAACGGCTACGTCGCCGGCAGCATTCGAGGACCGCTCGGCCTCTACGAGATCCGACCCCTCGACGAGGGGCTTCACGTCTTCGAGCGTCTCGATCCGGCGGCGTTTCCGTCCTGTGCGGGCGGCATCGTCCCGGACCGTCTCCCCACGGCGCTCCAGGAGCCTCTTCTCGAGGTCGAGTCCACCGATGCGGCCGACGACATCCACCTGATGTCCCTCTATACGGCCGAGGCCCGCTCGGCGGCGGGCGGCGTCAGCCAGATCGAGACCCTGATCCAATCGGCGGTCGACAGCGCCAACACCGCCTTCATCGACAGCAACATGGTGGCACGCTACAACCTGGTGCACACCGCCGAGTCGACCCGCAACGACAGTGGTGACATGGGGGCCGATCTCTCCTGGCTCCAGAGCGACGCCGGGGTCGCGGCGCTACGCGACGAGCATGCCGCCGACATGGTCTCGCTGATCGTCTCCGCCGGACAGTACTGCGGTATCGCTTACGTGCAGCGCAGTCCCGGCTCGAGCTTCGAGTCCTACGCCTTCCAGGTCACCCTCGACAGCTGCGCGGTGGGGAACCTCACCTTCGCCCACGAACACGGCCACAACATGGGATTCGAGCACGACCCGGCCAACGGCACCGACCCCTCGAACGCCTCCTACCCCTGGTCGTTCGGCCACTATGTCGACGGCTCGTACCGCACCGTGATGTCGTACTCGAACCAGTGCGGCTCCGGTTGCACCCGCGTCGCCCACCACTCGAACCCCGACATCGTCTACAACGGCCAGCCGACCGGCGTCGCCGAGGAGCGCGACAACGCCCGCACCGGTGACTCGACCGCCCCGATAGTGGCCGATTTCCGCCTCGCTTCGACCGCCGTGTGTGGCAACGGCATTTTGGAGAGCGGCGAGGAGTGTGACGGCACCGATCTGGGCGGCGCCCTCTGCGGGGACGTCGGCTGTACCAGCGGAACACCCAGCTGTACGACCAGCTGTACCCTCGACTACTCCAGCTGCACCGGCTGCCCGCAGTGCGACAACGACGGCGTCTGCGAGTCGGGCGAGAACTGCGAGGGCTGCGCCGACTGCCCCGGCGGCGTCTCCTCGGGCGCCGTCTGTGGCAACGGGCTGTGCGAGACCGCCAACGGCGAGGACTGCGTCACCTGCCCGAGCGACTGCAACGGCTTCCAGAAAGGCAAGCCGTCCGGCCGCTGGTGCTGCGGCGACGGCGGTACCAACCCGATCGGCTGCGAGGCCGAGCGCTGCGACTCGAACGGTTGGGCCTGTACCACCACGTTCACGGAGAGCACGCAATACTGCTGCGGGGATGCGACCTGCACCGAGACGGTCGAGAGCGCCTGCAGCTGCCCCGAATGCGGCCCGCCGCCGGCCGGCGAGTTCCTGTGCAACGATGGTCTCGACGACGACTGCGACGGCCTCGTCGACTGTGACGATCCGGATTGCGATGGGGATTCGGTCTGTGGGCCGCCGCCCGGTTGCTTTCCGCTCGGCGCGTCGTGCAGCCAGGACTCCGAGTGCTGCAGCCTGAAGTGCCGCGGCAAGAAGGGCAGTCAGACCTGTCGGTAGGCGCTCGATCCCCGACCCGCCGGCTGCTCCGACCCCGGGACGTCGCTCTTCGACGGTCCGGGGTCGTTGCCTTTCTGTCGTCGGATGGAGTACTCTAAGTCCTTCAATACCAATCAGTTAGCCTCCGGATCCACGAGTGACTCGCGTCACTGCCATGGGGGCCGACTGTGCGCCATGGTCGAGACGCGTCGGAGCTCGACGCATCGGGCTCCAGACGGGCTCGAAAGCTGGCCCCGGGGGTTGGAGGCTCCCGGGAGGAGGGAACCGCGATGAGCATGAAGCATTCTGGTGCCGGCCGCATCGTTCTGGCTGCGATCTCTCTGTGGCTGGGCGCCGGCGCCCTCTCCGCTGCCGACCGTCCCGGCCTCGTGTCGGTCCTTCCGATCGCGCCGACCGACCTGCCCGAGGTCGTCGAAGCCGCCCGGCTCGTCCGGGTCGACACCGCGCTTCTTGTCGCGGGCGCCGAAGGCCTGCGCCTAGAGCTACCCGACGGTCCGATCGACCACCTGGTGCGTGAGGCCGTCGAGCGACGGGGACCGGGCAACCTGACGTGGCGCGGTCACGTCCGCTTCGAGCCCGACAGCCGGGTGATGCTGACGCTCAGGAACGGCTTCGTCACCGGCTTCGTGCGCTCGGGGCTCGGCCTCTACGAGATCCGCCCCGCGGCAACCGGGGACCATCTCCTCCTGAAACTCGATACCAGTCGGTTCGCCCCTTGCGCCGGCGGCAGAGACGCCGACCTCGCGACCGACTCGAGCACACCGATGAGCGACCGGCGGTCGCTCGAGGAGCCGGTCTCGCCGAGTGGCGATCCGGCCGACCAGATTCACCTCATGTCGCTCTACACACCGCAGGCTCGGGATGCCGCCGGCGGTACGGCGCAGATCGAATCGCTGGCGCAGGCGGCGGTCGACGCCGCCAATACCGCCTTCGCGGACAGCGGAATGACGGCTCGCTTCGTCCTGGCCCACGTCGGCCAGAGCACCTACCAGGACAGCGGCGACATGAGCGCCGACCTAGACTGGCTGGCTGGTGACGCCGGCGTCGCGGCGCTGCGGGATCAGCATGCCGCCGACATGGTGTCGCTCCTGGTCGGCTCGGGCACCTATTGCGGCATCGCCTTCGTGATGCGCGACCCGGGGGCGTCGTTCGAGAGCTCCGCGTTTCAGGTGACCCACCAGCTCTGCGCCGTGGGCAATCTGAGCTTCGCGCACGAGCACGGGCACAACATGGGCTTCGAGCACAATCCCGAGGACGGCGCCGGATCGAACCAGGCCTCCTATCCGTACGCCTTCGGTCATTACGTCGACGGCTCGTTCCGCACCGTCATGTCCTACTCGTCACCCTGCAACCTGGGCTGCGAGCGGGTCGGCCGGTTCTCGAACCCGCAGGCGACCTACAACGGCCATCCCACCGGCGTCACCGGTGAACGCGACAATGCCGCGGTGGGTGAAGATACGGCACCGATCGTGGCCAACTTCCGCGCCTCGGCGGTGTGTGGCAACGGCATCGTCGAGAGCGGTGAGGAGTGCGACGGGAGCGACCTCGGCGGGGCGAGCTGCACCGCCGTCGGCTGCGCCAGCGGTACCCCGACCTGCACCACCAGTTGTACGCTCGACTATTCGAGCTGCTCTTCTTGTGGTACGTGCGACTTCGACGGTCTCTGCGAGGTGGGCGAGGACTGCAACAACTGCGCCTCGGACTGCGTCTCGGGAGCCGGAGCCACCTGCGGCAACGGTATCTGTGAAGCGGCCGACGGCGAGGACTGCGTCTCCTGTCCGTCGGACTGCGCCGGCAAGACGAACGGCAAGCCGCAGACCCGCTTCTGCTGCGGCGACGGCGACGGACCGAACCCGGTCTCCTGTAGCGAGCCGGTCTGTACCCAGCAGGGATTCCAGTGCACCGACTCACCGGCACCAGCCTCCTGTTGCGGCGACGGCTCGTGCACCGGTATCGAGTCGGGCGACAACTGCAGCCTGGACTGCGGCGCGCCGGCGAGCTGCGGCGATGGAGTCTGCGATCCGGGGGAGTCGAGCTGCTCGTGCGCACTCGACTGCGGCAGCCCGCCAGCCACCGAGCTTCTGCTGTGTGGAGACGGACTCGACAACGACTGCGACGGGTTCACCGACTGCGACGACTCGGACTGCGCCGAGGAGCCGGCCTGCAGCCTGACCTGCGAACCCTCCGGGGCGCTCTGCTCGAGCGATGCCGACTGTTGCAGCAATCAGTGCCGCGGCAAGCCAGGCGAACGGACCTGCCGCTGATCGATCTCGGGTGAACGGTCCGCTAGCGACACTTCCAGGGTACTGACGGCATCGGCGCTCAGCCCTCCGCGCCGTCGCGTCGAAGAAGCTCACGGGCTACCACCAGCTGCTGGATCTCGGTCGCGCCCTCGTAGATGCGCAGCGCCCGCACCGCCCGGTAGAGGCGGTCGACCGGGCTAGCCGCCATGACGCCGGACCCACCATGGATCTGGATCGACTGGTCGATCACCCGCTGCGCCGTTTCGGTGGCATACCACTTCGCCATCGCCGAGACGCGGGTGAGATCGTCCGACCCGACATCGGCCGCGAGCGCCGCACGGTAGGTCAGGAGGCGCGCCGCGTCGAGCTCGGTGGCCATCACCGCGAGCTTCTGCTGCACGAGTTGGAAACGCGCCAGGGGGCGACCGAACTGGATTCTCGAACGAGCGTGAGCGAGCGCTTCGTCCAGCGCTCGCCGTGCCATCCCGCAAGCGGCGGCCGCGACGCTGGCGCGCAGTCGATCGAGGGTCTTCATCCCGAGGGCGAACCCCTCTCCCTCCTCACCGACGAGGGCTTCGGCCGGAAGACGGCATGCGGAGAGCTCGATCTCGCCCAACGGGTGGGGCTCGCTCATCACCTGCGGGCCGGCGAACGCCAGGCCAGGAGAATCCGCCGGGACCAGGAAACACGACAGAAGCGGTCGCTCCGGTCGGCGATCGGTCACCGCGAAGACGACGTAGAAGTCGGCCAGACCAGCGTTCGAGATGTACCGCTTGGAGCCGTCGAGCCGCCAGCCGTCGCCGTCCCGCACCGCCCGGGTCTCCATGGCGGAAACGTCCGAACCCGCCGCCTCCTCGGTCATCGCGAAGGCCGCCATCGCTCGACCGGCCCTCGCCGCTTCGAGCCAGGGCCGAGCCGCCTCCGACGGCCCGGCGAGGAGCAACGGCTGGGAGCCCAGGCACTGCAGGGCGAAGACCGCGTCGGCCAGAGGCGAGGCCGCGGCCAGAGCCTCTCGCACCAGGCAGCAGGCGCGCAGGTCGAGCCGACCTTCCTCGGGCACGGCGTATCCGAGCCATCCCGCCTCCCCGAGCGTCGCGAGGATCTGGCGTGCCTGACGACGCGCCGCTTCGTCCCCCTCGGCAGGCGGCAGATCGAAGAGCTCACCGGCGCAGAAACGCGCCACGCCGGCGGCGATCTCGTGATGTGCCGGCTCGAAGAGGGGCTCGACGCCAAGGGTGTCGGGAGTGCTCGGAAGTTCGGACACGGCAGGCTCGGGACGGTCGGACGGCGCTAGTCGAAGCGCGGCTCGCGCTTGGCGACGAACGCCTCGTAGGCCTCGCGGAAGTTCGGATCCTCCATACAGGCGGCCTGGATCTCGGTCTCGGCGGCGAGAGCCGATGCGAGATCCATCGTGCTCTCGCGCAGGACCATCTGCTTGGTGATCTCGAGCCCGAACGACGGGCCGCGGGCGAGCTTCTCGGCCCAGTCGCGTGCCTCCCCGGCGAGGCGCTCCGGCTCGACGACGCGGTTGTAGAGACCGATGCGATGGGCCTCGGCGGCGGAGAGAAACTCACCACTCATGAGGATCTCCATCGCCCGGCCCATGCCGACCAGGCGAGGCAGCAGCCAGGCCGCTCCCATGTCGGCGCCGGATAGCCCCACCCGGGTGAAGAGAAAGGCGATACGGGCCTCGCTCGAGGCGATGCGGATGTCGCACGCCGAGGCGAGCACCGCTCCGGCACCGGCCACGGTGCCGTTCAGGGCGCCGACGATCGGTCGCCGGCAGCGCAGCATGTTGGCGATCACCTCGCCGGTGTTGCGGGTGAAGTCGAGCAGCCCCCGGTACTCGCGCTCCAAGAGGGGGCCGATGATGTCGTCGACATCCCCTCCGGTGCAGAACGCCCGCCCCTTGCCCGTCAGGAGGATGGCACCCACGCCCGGCTCGGTGTCGAGCGCCCGGAAGGTGTCACGCAGTTCACGATAGACCTCGAAGGTGAGGGCGTTCAGACGGTCCGGGCGGTCCAGGGTGATGATGGCCACCCTGGTCTCGGCATCGTGCTCGTCGTCGAAGCTCGCGACCTCTATCGGCATGGCGCCTCAGGGTAGCACTGCGGTCGCCTCGATCTCCACCTTGGCGCCGGGCTCGAGCAAGGCCGCCACCTCGACCAGCGACATGGCCGGAAAGTGACGCCCCATGCGTGACCGATAGGCCTCGCCCACGGCCTCGGTGGCGTCGAGGTACTCCCGCTTGTCGACGACGTAGATCGCC
>JAWVZD010000065.1:0-7594 GCA_033722395.1 Thermoanaerobaculia bacterium
ATCGTCTTCATACTTGGAATCCTCCTCCCGCTTGTTAGAAACGACTTTAACGCTCTACTTTAAGAAAAGAGCAGGTTAAGCAACCTACCAGCCGAACGTCAGGAAATCGTCAGGAACCGTGCCCGCCGGCCACCGAGGCACTCGTTCGCCGGTGGCGGTGATCCCCGGCGCCTTCCACTTCCGGTCGCCCGTTGAAGTGACGGCTCGGGGGCGACACGATCCGAGCGCTCTGCCGATCGAGCGGCGCCAGCCCGGGAGCCTGTTCCCGATCGCTCCACGACACCACGGAGGCGTCGCGAAGCAGGGGGGCGAGAACCACCGACGAGCGAGTGCTTCGGCGGGCGGTAAGCGCGGCTCCTGACGATTTCCTGACGTTTGGCTGGTAAGTTGCTTAGCCTGCTCTTTTCTTAAAGTAGAGCGTTAAAGTCGTTTCTAACAAGCGGGAGGAGGATTCCAAGTATGAAGACGATCAAGATCGCCACCCTAGTCATCCTGTTCGGCGCCGTCTCGGTGGCGGCGCAGAACAGGCAGTTCCGGCCGAGCTTCGCCCCGATCGGTTTCCAGGGGGAGACTGGCAATGTCTGTGTCGGCGATTTCCAGAACCCGGTCAATTGCACGGCGAACGACGTGCTGATCGAGTCGTTCAGCCCCGTGAGCGTGATCGAGACCTGCGGCGACGGGACCTTCG
The DNA here is from genome assembly GCA_033722395.1 of Thermoanaerobaculia bacterium. GTDB lineage: Bacteria > Acidobacteriota > Thermoanaerobaculia > Multivoradales > JAHEKO01 > JAWVZD01. The sequence continues at coordinate 689 of JAWVZD010000065.1, forward strand.
GCGAAGCCGAGATGATCCTGCAGGCGTCGGTGCAGTCGAACAGCCCGGATCGCTACGACATCGGCCTGTTCGTCTCGCTCGACGCGAACTCGGCGCGGGACGGCGACAACTGCCTGCACGACTTTTTCTCCTCCGCGGAGGCCTCTTTCGTCGACCTGGACGAGGATGCCTGCGGTGATATCACGGGTGGGACCACTCTGCAGAAGACCCTGATGCAGATCCGCTTCCAGTGCGTCGATCGGGACAACGACGGGAACGCCGATCTCTCCGCCTGCTCGAGCTGGGACAACAACTCGGGCTCGGTCTGCAACGGATTGAGCGACGCCTTCCCTTCGACACCGGCGAAGTGCGGCTGTCAGATCTTGGATCTGGGCATCCCGATCCCGGTCGAGCTGGAGAGCTTCTCGATCGAGCGCTAGACGTTCTTTGGATCCCGAGGCCGGCGATGAGCCGCCTGCCCTCAGCGTCGGGCCTCACCGTGTTGTGGAGAGCCCGGGGCAGCTCGCCTGCCTCCCGCGGCGTTTCGAAGTTGTAAAGCTTCGGATCAGCTGCCTCGGGCGATCCCTTTTCCCGGTTCGAGGTCCCCGGGAGAGCCCGCCACCTCCCACGGCGAAGCCAAGTCTGATGACTCGGTAGGCTCTTCCGGGGTTTTTCGTTTCCCGGCCTTCGCTCGCGGTGGCGGGGCCGCGCCCCCGGCTCGACACCGGCCAGGCTCGACTACTGGCCGGTGATGTAGCTCTCGAGCTGCTGGATGAGGTACTCGCGCTCGGAGATGATCGACTTGACGACGTCGCCGATCGAGATGATGCCGATCAGCCGCCCCTCCTCGACCACCGGCAGGTGCCGGAAGCGCTTGGCGGTCATGATCGCCATACAGGCCTCGATGTCCTGATCGGGCGCGACGCATACCGGATCGGGGGTCATGATCTCCGTGACGACGGTGTCGCGGGAGACACGCTCGCGCAGCACCACCTTGCGGGCGTAGTCGCGCTCCGACAGGATGCCGATCGGCTTCTCGTCCTCGATCACGAGGACGGCGCCGACGTTCTTCTCCGCCATCAGCTCGAGGGCCTCGTAGACGGTGGCTCCAGCGTCGAGCGACCAGACCTGACTGCCCTTGTCGGCGAGTATCTGAGCCACCGTCTTCATCCGCCCTCCTCGTCCTCAGCCTCGGAGCAGCGTGCGAGCCCTGGCGGCGACATCCTCCGCCGTGAACCCGTAGGCGCGCGCGATGTCCTGGTACGGCGCGGAGGTTCCGAAGCGGTCCACGCCGAGCTTGAGCCCGCCGCGGCCGACGTACCGCTCCCAGCCGAGGGTCGCCGCCGCTTCGATCGAGACGCGGTGCGTCACCGTCGGGGGTAACACCGAATCGCGGTAGGCGTCGTCCTGCGCTTCGAAGAGCTCCCACGACGGCATGCTGACCACACGCACACCGGTGCCCTCGCCGGTCAACAGTTCGGCGGCATCGAGAGCGAGCGCCACCTCGGAACCGGTGGCGATGAACAGGATGTCGGGCTCTGCGGGCGAGTCCGAGAGCACGTAGGCCCCTCGTGGCACACCCTCCGCGGCACGGTCTCGGGTGGCGCTCAGAATGGGCAGCTTCTGGCGCGTCAGGCTGAGCGCCGTCGGGCCGCGGCGGTTCTCGAGCGCCTGGCGCCAGGCCTGGGCGGTCTCGTTCGCATCCGCCGGCCGGATGACGGTGAGATGCGGGATGGCCCGCAGCGCCGCCAGCTGTGCGATCGGTTGGTGGGTCGGCCCGTCTTCGCCGAGGAAGATCGAGTCGTGGGTGAAGACATAGACCACCGGGAGCTCCATCAGAGCGGCCAGGCGGATCGACGGTCGCATGTAGTCCGAGAAGATCAGGAAGGTCCCGCCGTACGGCCGAATCGCCTTCGAAAGCGCCATACCGTTGAGCATCGCCCCCATGGCGTGCTCGCGAACGCCGAAATGGAGGTTCGGCGCGGCGCGATCCTCGGCGGAAAAGACGCCCTTCCCCTTCAGGAACGTGTTGTTCGAGCCGGTGAGATCGGCCGACCCCCCGGCGAGCTCGGGCAGGCCGTCGGCGATGGCGTTGAGCGTCGCGCCGGAGGCCTTGCGGGTGGCGAGCGGCCCGTCGTCGGGGTCGAAGGTCGGCAGCTTCGCCTCCCAGCTGCTCGGAAGGTCGCCGGCCAGACGGCGGGCGAGCTCCGCCGCCCGCTCCGGATGAGCGTGACGGTATGCCTCGAGGAGCTCCTCCCAGGCGCGGCGGAGTCCGGCGCCTCGGCGGCGCGCCGGGCCGAAGGCCTCACGTGCCTCGTCGGGTACCCGCAGCTCCGAGTCGACCGGCCAGCCGAGGGCCTCCTTGGTGAGCCGCACCTCCTCTTCGCCGAGGGCGGCGCCGTGTGCCTCCTCGGAGTCCTGCTTGTTGGGGCTGCCGTAGCCGATGTGGGTGCGGACGACGACGAGGGAGGGTCGCTCGTCCTCGGTGGCCGCCGACATGGCCTCGTCCAGAGCTTCGAGATCGTTGCCGTCTTTGACCCGCTGGACCTGCCAGCCGTAGGCCTCGTAGCGCCGGCCGACGTCCTCCGAGAAGGCCAGGGACGTCGATCCGTCGATCGTGATCCGATTGTCGTCGTAGAGCACGATCAGGTTGCCGAGCGCCAGGTGGCCGGCGAGGGAGCAGGCCTCCGAGGTCACTCCCTCCATCACGTCACCGTCGCTGGCGAAGACCCAGACGCGATGGTCGAAGAGGGGGAAGTCGTCGCGGTTGAAGCGCGCCGCCAGCATGCGCTCGGCGACCGCCATGCCGACCGCGTTGCCCAGCCCCTGGCCGAGTGGGCCGGTGGTGGTCTCGACCCCCGGCGTCAGGCCGTACTCGGGATGGCCCGGGGTCTTCGATCCGAGCTGGCGGAAGTTGCGTAGCTCCTCGAGCGGCAGGTCGTAGCCGGCGAGGTGGAGGAGCGAGTAGATGAGCGCCGAGGCGTGGCCACAGGAGAGGACGAAGCGATCCCGGTTCGGCCAATCCGGATCGGTCGGATCGAAGCGCAGGTGCCCGGTCCAGAGCTGGTAGGCCATCGCGGCCTGTCCCATCGGTGCACCGGGATGGCCGGATTCGGCGCGCTCGACCATGTCGACCGCCAAGAAGCGGATCGTGTCGATGGCGATCCGATCGAGATCGGCGGAGCCTTCGCGCGAGGTCGACAGGGGCTCCTGACGGGGTGTGGTGTCGGACATGGCGACTCGGGGTCGCGCCGAGCATAGTCGGCTCGGCGGGACATGCAAAGGGGGCAGTTCGGTGCTGCGCGGCGCGAGGCGGCGTAAGTTCTGGTCGGCTGGGGAGATAGCCGTCCTCGGACGGCTTCCAGGTCGGTTCGAGGAAGGGCGCTGGGCCGGTCCGGCCAGCAGCGGCGGAGGACGAGCGGAGCGCTCCCGATCTGCTAGCGAGCCGAGAGGCGTTTTGACGGCGGGCCGAAGCGAGCCGTACAATAGCGCCCCGCCGAATCGGCACCCGCGGAGAGGTGCTGGAGTGGACGAACAGGGCTGACTGCTAATCAGTTGTCGGGGGTCTACCTCGACCGAGGGTTCGAATCCCTCCCTCTCCGCCAGTTTTCCTGCTCGATGTGCTTCGAGCATCCCCGGCTTCGGCTTCTCGGCTCCGAGTTACCGGGAGGGATTCGAGGCCTCCGGGGACCACGACGGAAGGACTCCTTCATGCAATCGATCAATCCGGCCACCGGTGAAGTCATCCGGGAGTACGAAGAGCATCGCGCGCACGAGGCGGCGAGCGCCGTCAGGCGGGCGGCGGAGGCGTTCGCCGACTGGCGAGAGCGGCCGCTCGCCGAGCGCTGCGAGATCGTCGGTCGAGCCGCTGAAGTGCTCCGGGACGGCCTCGAGGAGTACGCCCGACTGATGACCGACGAGATGGGCAAGCCGATCGGCGAGGCGCGCTCCGAGATCGACAAGTGCGCCTGGGTGTGCGAATTCTACGCCGACAGCGGCGCCGAGATGCTCCGACCGCAGCCGGTCGAGACCGACGCCGCCCGGAGCCTGGTGCGGTTCGATCCGATCGGACCGGTATTCGGCATCATGCCCTGGAATTTTCCTTTTTGGCAGGTCTTTCGCTACTCGGCACCCACGCTGGTGGCGGGCAACGTGGCGCTCCTCAAGCACGCTTCGAACGTGCCGGGCTGCGCGCTGGCTATCGAGTCGGTATGGCGCGACGCCGGCCTGCCCGAGGGCGGGTTCACCACTCTGCTCGTCGGCGGGGCGCAGGCCTCGGATCTGATCGGGCACCCCGACATCGCGGCGGTGACCCTCACCGGTTCGGACGCTGCGGGCCGCGAGGTGGCGGCGGAGGCCGGACGCCATCTGCGGAAGAGCGTACTCGAGCTGGGTGGCTCCGATCCGTTCATCGTTCTCGACGACGCCGATCCGGCCGAAGTGGCCCGGCAAGCCGTGAAGGCGCGGACGATCAACAGCGGTCAGAGCTGCATCGCCGCCAAGCGCTTCATCGTCGACGAGTCGCTCGCCGATCGGTTCGAGGTCGAGATGGTCGAGGCGATCGGCGAGCTGGCGGTGGGCGATCCCTCCGACGAGGAGACCGACATCGGGCCGTTGGCGCGAGAGGATCTGCTCGAAGAGCTCCATGACCAGGTGGAGCGCGCCGTCGAGGCCGGGGCGCTCCTGCTCACCGGCGGCGAGCGGCTCGACCGTCCCGGCTACTTCTACGCTCCCACCGTGCTCGGTTCGGTCGCGCCGGGTAACCCCGCGTTCGAGGAGGAGACCTTCGGCCCGGTAGCGCCTCTCGTCCGGGCCCGGGGTGAGGAGGAGGCGATCGAGCTGGCCAACCGGTCGCGCTTCGGACTCGGGGCCAGCCTGTGGAGTGGCGACCGGGAGCGGGCCGAGCGTCTGGTGGAGCGGATCGACGCCGGCTCGGTGTTCGTCAACGGCATCGTCAAGTCGGATCCACGCTTGCCGTTCGGCGGCGTCAAGGCGTCGGGCTACGGCCGCGAGCTGTCGGCCTACGGGCTGCGCGAGTTCGTCAACATCAAAACGGTCTGGGTCGGTTGAGATGGCGGTGCGGGTCCGCTTCGCTCCGAGCCCGACGGGGTACCTCCACATCGGCGGGGTGCGGACGGCGCTGTTCAACTGGCTGTTCGCCCGCCGGCACGGCGGCGCGTTCGTGCTCCGGGTCGACGATACCGATCGCGACCGCAATCTGGAGGAGGCCCTTGGGCCGATCCTCGACGGCTTCCGCTGGCTCGGTATCGACTGGGACGAGGGTCCGGAGGTCGGTGGTCCGCACGAGCCCTACTACCAGTCGCAGCGCGGTGAGCATCATCGTCGGGCCGTCGAGACGCTGCTCGACGAGGGCCTCGCCTACTGGGACTACGCCACGCCGGAAGAGCTCGAGGAGGAGCGCCGCCGGGCGCGGGACGAGAAGCGGCGCTTCGTCTACAGCCGTCGTTTCCGAGCCGCCGACGAGGAGGAGCGCCGGCGGTTCGAGGCCGACGGTCGCACCGGCGTCGTGCGGCTCGAGATGCCGCGCGAAGGAGAGTGCCGCTTCGACGACCTGGTGCGCGGCGAGGTCGCCGTCGAATGGGCTCTGGAGCAGGACCACGTGATCCAACGGGCGGACGGCTCGGTGCTCTACCACCTGGCGAGCGTCGTAGACGACGAGGCGATGGGGATCACGCACGTCATCCGCGCCGAGGAGCACCTGTCGAACACGCCGCGGCAGATCTTCATCGCCGAAGGACTCGGCACGACACCGCCGCGGTGGGCGCATCTGCCGTTCGTCGCCGAGCCGGGCAGCCACACGAAGCTGTCCAAGCGCGAGCTCGACAAGTACCTCAAGCAGGACGATTTCGCGCGGCTCTACGAGCGTGGCCGGCGGATCGCCGACGAGCTCGGTCTCGAGGTCGGGCCGGAGGCGTTCAACCCGGTCACGGTCGACTTTTACCGTCAGGTCGGTTTCCTCTCCGACGCCCTGGTCAACTACCTGCTACTGCTCGGATGGTCTCTCGACGACCGCACGGAGTTTCTGTCGCGCCAGGAGATGATCGAGAACTTCTCCCTCGAGCGGGTCAACCGCTCGCCGGCGAGCCTCGATCCGCAGCGTCTCGAGGCCTTCCAGGCCCACTACATGCGCCAGCTCGACGAAGAGGAAAAGGTCGAGCTCTGCCGGCGCTTCGTCGACCGGGCCGGCTGGGCCGAGGGGATCGGCGGAGATCTCGAGCAGCGGGTGCGTCGGATCGTGCGGGCTGCCGGGGACCGGATCGTCGTCGCCGGCGACATCCTGGAGTACCGTGAGCTGCTCGATCCTTCGGCCGAGCTCGAGTACGACGACAAGGCTTTCGAAAAGCGGCTCCGCAAGCCGGAGGAGGCGGCCGAGCTGCTGGCCGGCTACCGCGACGAGTTGGCGGAGGTCGAGCCGTTCGAAGCCGAAGCCCTCGAGGCCTCCCTGCGCGATTACGTCGAGCGTCGCGGGGTCAAGCTCGGCCAGGTCATCCACGCCCTGCGCGTCGCCGTCACCGGCAAAGCGGTCGGTTTCGGCATGTTCGAGACCCTCGAGATCCTCGGTCGGGAGGCATGCCTGGAACGGATCGATCGGGCGCTGGAGATGGTGTAGCGAAGAAGTGGCTGGGAGGCAGGGATTCGAAGTGCGCTCGCCGCACTTCGTTTCGAGCTGTGTTTCGGGGAGGGGAGACTCTTCCCCCGACCCCTCCCCAGGGTTTCGAATCCCTGCGGCACGTGGGGGCCAAGCCTGATGCTTCGAGTGCTGTGCCGAAGGGTGATGCTCGACGTGGCTGGGAGGCAGGGATTCGAACCCCGATTCCGCGGTCCAGAGCCGCGTGTCCTACCATTGAACGACCTCCCAGGACGGCCGAAAGGGTAGCAAAACGGCTCGATTTCGGTCAAACACCC
>JAWVZD010000066.1:0-7567 GCA_033722395.1 Thermoanaerobaculia bacterium
GAAGAATGCGAAGCGATCGCCATCGCCGGTGGACACGTCGTCGTGCTGGCGAGCCGGCTGCGACTGTTCGACCTGCTGGGCCGCTGGGGAGAGCGACCGATCTTCGCCTGGTCGGCCGGCGCGATGGTATTGGCCGAGCGGGTGGTGCTCTTCCACGACAGCCCGCCGCAGGGCTTCGGTCACGCCGAGGTCTACGACGCCGGCCTGCACCGCTTCGTCCGCCTGCAACCGCTTCCCGGCGCCGACCGGCGGCTGCGTCTCGACGATCGTGAGCGGGTCTCGATCCTGGCGCGGCGCCTGGCGCCGACGGTCGGTGTGCCGATGGACGGCGGCGAGCACCTCGTGCTGCGCGATGCCTCGCTTTGGACCGAGACCCCGTTGCGGCGTCTGACGGTCGACGGCACGGTCGAGGAGCTGGCGGGGGACTGACATGGCGCGGGCGATCCAGCGACTGCTCAGGCAGAGCGTCCGCGACCGCAAGCGGATCGACGCCTTCCTCGAGCGGCACGACTTTCCGCTGCAAGAAGGGGCGCAGACCACCTTCGTCTTCCGCGGCGAGGTCGACGAGGTGCGCCTCCAGCACTGGGTCTACGGGCTCGCCTCGTCGCGCTCGTTCGAGCGCGTCGAGGGGACCGACCTGTGGTACCTGACACTCGAGCTGCCGCCGTGCTCGCGCATCGAGTACAAGCTGGAGGTGGTGGAGGGAGAGGAGCGGCGATGGATCCGCGACCCGCTGAATCCCCATCTGGCCAGAGATCCGTTCGGGGCGAATTCGGTCTGCGCCACTCCTGGCTACGAGACGCCCGAGTGGACGCGTCCCGATCCGGAAGCGCGCCCCGGTCGCATCGAGCGCTTCGAGGTGTCGAGCAAGGTCTTCCGTGAGACCCGTCCGGTCGACGTCTATCTACCGGCACGCTTCTCGGAGGCACGGCCGTATCCGCTCCTGGTGGTGCACGACGGCACCGACTACCAGCGCTACGCCGACCTCCGGACAGTGCTCGACAACCTGATCTACCGCCTGGAGATCCCTCCGCTCCTCGTCGCCCTGACCGACTCGCCGCGGCGCCTCCAGGAGTACGGTGCCGACCGCCGACATGCCCGATTCGTGGCCGAGGAGCTGGTGCCCCGACTGGAGCGCGTGCTGCCGATCGACGACGACCCGGCGAGCCGGGGCCTGATGGGAGCGAGCTTCGGGGCCGTGGCCAGCCTGTCGACCGCCTGGCGCTATCCCGGCCGCTTCGATCGGCTGCTGCTGCAGTCGGGCTCGTTCGCCTTCAGCGACTTCGGCGAGCTGCACGAGCGCGGGGCGACCTTCGATCCGGTGGTGCGGTTCATGAACGCCTTCCGTCGCCGTCCCGGCCGACCGACGGAGAGACTCTTTCTCTCCTGCGGCATCTACGAGCCGCTGATCTACGAGAACCGCTCACTCGTCCCCCAGCTCCAGGCCGCCGGCATGACGGTGCGCTTCGAGGAGGCTCGTGACGGACACAACTGGCTGAACTGGCGTGATCGCCTCAGAGCTGGTCTGAGTTGGCTTTTCCCTGGACCGTTGTGGATGGTCTACGAGTAGCCGCTAGGAAGATCGCGCCGTCGCACTGCGGCTATACTCTTGAGCCCCATGAACGCCCACCGCAAGATCGGTCTCTCGCTGGGCGCCGATCTGTGCTGGCCGATTTGCTTCGAGGAGATCGTCCGGCAGCTCGGCCCGATCCCCGACGAGAGCGGTCGCTCGGTCTCGATCGAGGTCGAGCGGGTCACCATCGAACCGTTCGATCTGCGTCAGCCGTGCGAGTACGACGTCGTGCTGGATCGGGTGACGCACTGGTACCACACCAGTCGCGAGTGGATCAAGAAATCGGTACTGATGGACGACCTCTACGTGTTCAACAACCCGTGGTCGATCCAGTCGATGGAGAAGCAGAGCACCTACTGCGCCATGATGCGGCTCGGCCTGCCGGTGCCCGACACCTGGATGGTGCCGCCCAAGGCGTACGAGCCGGCACCGGACCTCGAACCGACGCTCGAGCGGTATGCGCGCACCTTCGATCTCGGCACGATCGGCGGGCAGCTCGGGTATCCGATGTTCATGAAGCCGTACGACGGCGGGGCTTGGGTGGGGGTGAACCGGATCGAGGACGAGGAGCAGCTGCGGGCTGCCTACGAATCGAGTGGCAAACGCCTGATGCACCTGCAGAAGGCGATCTCGCCGCACGATTTGTTCGTGCGCACGATCGGTCTCGGACCGCAGCTGCGCATGGTGCGGTACGAACCGAGCGCGCCGCTCCACGGTCGCTACGAGGTGGCTTTCGACTTCCTCGACGAAGAGGAGGCGGCCTTGCTGGCCGACATGACCCTGACGATCAACGCCTTCTTCGGTTGGGACTTCAACTCCTGCGAAGCGCTGCGCGACGCCGACGGGGTCTTTCACCCGATCGACTTCGCCAACGCCTGCCCCGACTCGCAGGTCACCTCGTTGCACTACCACTTCCCATGGCTCGTCAAGTCGGCGGTTCGCTGGGCTCTCTTCTGCGCCGTGACCGACCGCGAGATGCGACGCAGCCTCGACTGGCAGCCGTTCTACGAGGTCGCCGGTGAGGATCTGCCGTATCGGGAGAAGCTGTCGCGCTACGCGGCGATCGCTCGCCGCCGGTTCGAGAGCGACCGCTTCGAGGCCTTCTGCGCCGGGCCGCTCGAGCACCTCGACGAGGTCGCCTGGGAGTTCTTCGGCAGCGAGGTGGCGCGCCGGGCGGTGCGGCTCAAGGTCGAGGCGCTCTATCCGTCGCACGAGGTGGAGGAGTTCACCGAGCACTTCTGGGGGCTGATCCAGTTCTGGCGCCGTACCGAGGCCGATCGACTCGGCCTGGAGACGGCGGACGAGGCGCTGCCGGAGGGGGCCTCCGCGGGGGTCTCCGGACAGGCCGGCGACGGGGACGAGGCGGACGAGGCGACGCCGTGAAGACACGCTCGCACTGGTACTCCCCGCGCGTCGAGCGCGAGGTCCAGGTGGTGCGGTGGGGGCACTTCGGACAGCCGGTGCTGCTGTTTTCGACCGCCGGTGGAGACGCCGAGGAGGCCGAGCGCTTCCTGATGGTGCGGGTGCTCGACGATCTGCTCGCCGCCGGGCGGATCAAGCTCTACACCTGCGACAGCGTGGCGGGGAGGGCCTGGACCAGCGGCGAGTCGACGCCGCTGGGGCGGGCGCGGCTGCAGAACCGCTTCGACGGCTTCGTCTACCACGAGCTGGTGCCGGCGATCCGCCAGGACTGCGGCGGCTACGACGGCGACATCGTGGTGGCGGGGGCGTCGATCGGCGCCTTCAACGCCGCTGCCGCGCTCTGCCGGCATCCGGACGTCTTCCGGCGGGCGATCTGCATGAGCGGCACCTACGATCTGTCGCGCTGGATGGACGGCGAGTGGAGCGAGGAGTTCTATTTCGCCTCACCCCTTCATTTTCTGCCCAATCTGGGAGAGGGGCCGCTGCTCGACGAGCTACGTCGCTGCTTCGTCGTCCTGGCGACCGGTGAGGGTCGTTGGGAGGATCCGGGCGAGTCGTGGCGGCTGGCCTCGGTGCTGGGAGCGAAGGGGATCCCCAACCGGGTCGATCCGTGGGGACCGGAGTACGACCACGACTGGCCGACCTGGCGCGAGATGCTGCCGCACTACCTCGAAGAGCTGGCCTGAACCTCAGCCGGCCGCCAGCCGCCGGTAGAGATCGGCGTAGGCGCCGACCTGACGCTGCCAGGAGAAGTCACGCCGCATACCGTTGGTCATCAGCCGGCGCCAGGCGTCACGGTCGCGAAACACCGTCAGCGCCCGGTCGAGAGCCCAGGCGAGACCGTCGGCGGTGAAGTGCTCGAAGACGAAGCCGGTGCCGCGCTCGCCATCCCAAGGCTCGACGCTGTCGGCGAGGCCGCCGGTCGCACGGACGATCGGGGGCGTGCCGTACTTCAGGCTGTACATCTGATTCAGGCCGCAGGGCTCGTAGCGCGACGGCATGAGGAAGATGTCTGCTGCCGCCTCGACCTGGTGGGCGAGGCGCTCGCTGTAGCCGCGGTGGAAGACGACTCGGCCCGGGTGGGCCTTCTGCAGCGCCTCGAAGAAGCCCTCGTAACGCCTCTCACCCGTGCCCAGGGCGAGCAGACGGAGGTCGCTGACGCGGAGGGCTCCGGGGAGGATGTCGAACGCCAGATCGAATCCCTTCTGAGCGGTCAGCCGGGAGACGATGCCGAGAAGCGGCGTCGACTCGTCACCCGAGAGCCCCGCTTCGGCCATCACCACCTGCTTGGTGCGTCGTTTGCCGGAGAGGTCGTCCGGCGAGTAGTTGTGCGGCAGATACGGGTCGGTGGCCGGATCCCAGACGGCGTAGTCGACACCGTTGAGGATGCCGACCAGGTCGGACGAGCGCGCTCTGAGGAGGCCTTCGAGCCCCATGCCGTACTCGGGTGAGCGGATCTCGCGTGCGTGGGTCGGGCTGACGGTCGACAGCAGATCGGCGTGCAGGATGCCGGTCTTGAGGAAGTTGAACCGTCCCGCCGCGAGGTCGTCCCGGTCGAGGCTGTCGCGCCTGTCGTCCAGGCCGAGGCTCTCCAGCAGATCGATGTCGAACACCCCCTGGTAGGCGATGTTGTGGATCGTCAACAGGGTCCCGGTGGCGGCGAACAGGCGGTCCCACGAATAGTCGGTGGCCAGATAGAGCGGCAACAGGGCGGTGTGCCAGTCGTTGCAGTGCACCACGTCGGGTCCCCAACCCATGCGCTGACAGCTCTCGACGACGGCGCGCGAGAAGTAGGCGAAGCGCAGCGCCTCGTCGCTGCCCTGCGTGTAGATCGCGTCGCGGTGATAGAGCGGCGGACAGTCGACGAGGTAGATGGCGGGTGACGGATCGCCCGGTAGCCGCGTCGTCCAGATCGACATCTCGAGACGCCGTCCGCCGAGCTCCACCGGCATGCGTTGGAGGAAGTCGACACGTACGGCGCCGTCGACCAGTGAGCGGTCGATGGTGGAGTAGAAAGGCAGGAAGAGTCGCACGTCCTCGCCACGGCGCGCCAGCTCGCGAGTGAGGGCGGCGGTAACGTCGCCCAGCCCGCCGGTCTTGGCGAGGGGCGCCGCCTCGGCGGAGGCGATGGCGATCGACAGGCGGGATGGCATCGAGGGTCATCCTAACGCGGGATAGACTGACGCCGCTCGGACGCCTCGATGCCCCGAAGGATGTGGCCTGTGCGAAACGTCGTCTTCGTCGCGCCGTACTTTCTCGACACCACTCTGCGATTCGTCGCCGCGGTCGCCTCGCTCGACGGCGTTCGGGTGGGGCTGATCAGTCGCGAGCCGGAGGAGCGTCTGCCGGACGAGCTGCGCCGCCGGCTGGCCGGCCACTGGCGCTTGGACGACCCGACGAACGTCGTCGAGCTCAGCGCCGGCACCCGCGCCCTGGCCCGACATCTCGGCTCGGTCGAGCGGCTGCTCGGAGTTCTCGAGCAGATCCAAGAGCCGCTCGGCGCGGTGCGGGACGCCCTGGCCATCCCCGGCACGAGCGCCGAGGTGGCGCGTCGTTTCCGCGACAAGGCGCTGATGAAGACCGAGCTGGCGCGGGCCGGCCTGCCGTGCGCGGTCCACCGTCTGGCTCGATCGGCTGGCGAGGCGCGCGACTTCGCCGCTCGGGTCGGCTATCCGTTGGTCGTCAAGCCGCCTGCCGGCGCCGGTGCCAAGAGCACCCATCGGCTCGACGACGAATCGGATCTCGGTGAAGCGCTCGAGATCTTCGGGCCGAGCCCGGCAGAGCCGGTGCTCCTGGAGGAGTTCCTGCGCGGCGCCGAGCATTCGTTCGACAGCCTCTCGATCGACGGCGAGCGCCTCTGGTACTCGGTCAGTCGCTATCTTCCCTCGCCGCTCGAAGTGCTGGAGACGCCATGGATCCAGTGGTGCGTGCTGCTGCCGCGCGAGCTCGACCAGGCCGAGTACGGCGATATCCGACGTGCCGCCTTCGCGGCGCTCGATGTTCTGGGCCTGGAGACCGGATTGAGCCACATGGAGTGGTTCCGTCGTGACGACGGTCGTCTGGCGATCTCGGAGGTAGCGGCGCGGCCGCCCGGTGCGCGCATCACCGACCTGCTCTCGTGGTGTCACGACGCCGACTTCTACCGTCTCTGGGCGCAGCTCATGGTGTGGGGCGAGGTCGAGCTGCCGGAGCGGCGATGGGCCGTCGGTGCGGCATATCTGCGTGGACTCGGACGGGGCCAGGTCGCCGAGATCGAGGGCTGGAGCGAAGTTTCCGCCGAGCTCGGCGATCTCGTGGTGGAGGCGCGGTTGCCGACGATCGGTCAGGCGGCGGCCGAAGGCTACGAGGGAGAGGGCTGCGTCATCGTGCGGCACCGCGAGACGAGCACGGTCGAGGTAGCGCTGCGGCGGATCGTCTCCGGGGTGCGGGTCGTGCTGAGCGAGGACGTGGCGGAGGGCGGCGCGTGAACGTCCTCTTCCTGTCGCCCGCCTACCCGGCGGAGATGCCTTGGTTCACGCGCGGGCTGGCCGAGGTCGGGGCGCGGATCGTCGGTCTCGGCGATGTCCCGGCCGAGGCGCTGCCGGACGAGGTCGCGGGCCGGTTGGCCGACTACGTGCGCTCGCCGCGCCTGTGGGACGAGAGCGTCACGCTGCCGCTGGTCGAGTCGCTCGCCGAGCGGATCCCGATCGATCGCGTCGAGTGCCTGTGGGAGCCGGGCATGCTGCTCGCCGCGCGTCTCCGCGAGCGCCTCGGGGTGCCCGGCATGGGAGTCGAGCAGACCGAGACCTTTCGCGACAAGGAGAAGATGAAGCGCGTTCTCGATCGCGCCGGCTTGCGGACGCCCCGCCACTCGACCGCCACCACCGCCGCCGGCTGCCGGGAGGCGGCCGAAAGAATCGGTTATCCCCTCGTCGTCAAGCCGATCGCCGGCGCCGGCAGCGCCGATACCTACCGGGTCGACGACCCGCGCGCCTTGGAGGAGGTGCTGCCACGACTCCGCCACGTCGACGAGGTCAGCATCGAGGAGTTCGTCGACGGTGAAGAGTATACCTTCGACACCGTCTCGATCGACGGTGAGATCGCCTACTGGAACGTCTCCTGGTACCGCCCGCGGCCGCTCGTCGGCCGTTCGGTCGAGTGGATCAGTCCGCAGACCGTGGCGCTGCGCGACGTCGGGGCGAGCGAGCTCGAGAGCGGAGTGGCTCTCGGCCGCGCGGTGCTCGAGACGCTGGGCTTTCGCACCGGCTTCAGCCACATGGAGTGGTTCCTGACGCCGGACGGCGAGGCGGTATTCGGCGAGATCGGTGCCCGCCCTCCCGGAGCGCGCTCCGTGGAGATCATGAACTACGCCTCGGATCTGGACCTCTATCGGGGGTGGGCCGAGGCGGTCGTCGAGGGACGGTTCAGCCAACCGATCGAGCGGATCTACAACGCCGCCGTCGTCTTCAAGCGGGCGCGCGGCCGGGGTCGGATCCAGCGCGTCGAGGGGTTGGAAGGCCTGCTGCGTGCTTTCGGTCGCTGGGTCACGGTGGTCGATCTTCTGCCGGTGGGTGCGCCGCGGCGCGATTGGAA
>JAWVZD010000067.1:0-7561 GCA_033722395.1 Thermoanaerobaculia bacterium
CGACACCACGACCAGCGGCGAGGATCTCCGCCTGCGGACGCGCCGCGCCGTCGAGGAGGGTGTCGAGCGGCTGGTGGTCGTCGGCGGTGACGGCACCTTCCACCTCGTGATCCAAGAGCTGGCCGGAAGCGACTGTGCGCTGGTGCCGGTGGCCGCCGGCCGGGGCAACGATCTGGCGGCCTGCCTGGATCTGGGCGGGCGTCCGCGCCGCTTGGCCGAGCGCGTCACCGCGCATCCGGTCGAGGCGATCGACGTCGGGCGCGTCGGTTCGGTGTGGTTCGGCGTTCACTGCGGGGTCGGTTTCGACAGCGAAGCGGCACGCTGGGCCAACGAACAGCGCCTGGCGTCGGGCATCCTGGCCTACCCGCTCGCCGTGCTGCGGACGCTGTGGCGCTTCGAGCCGCCGCGGCTGCGGCTCGAGCATGCGCGCGGCGCCTTCGAAGGCGAGGCGATGTTGGTCGTCTGTGCGAACTGCTGGCGCTTCGGCGGCGGCATGCGGGTCGCACCCGAGGCCTCGATTCGCGATGGTCTGCTCGACATCGTCCGCGTCCGCAGGGTCTCGCGCGCGATGCTCCTCGCCATCTTCCCGCTGGTCTACTTCGGTCGCCACGTCGGGCACCCGGCGGTCGAGATCGTCAAGTCGCCCTGGGCGCGGATCGCGCTCGACCGGCGGATGCGCATGTACGGCGACGGTGAGCCGATGGAGTGGGTGGGCGACGAGCCGCTCGAGGTGCGGGTCGAGCCCGGCGCGCTGCGCGTCGTGGTCTGAGGCTCCGAAAGGTCGTCTCGACCGGAACCGCCGCAGGGCCGATCTCGGCGATTCGCCCTCGGTGAACAGGTGCTTCGTTCAGACGTCGAACTCGACGCCCTGGGCGAGCGGCAGCTCTTCGCCGTAGTTGATCGTGCAGGTCTGCCGGCGCATATAGATCTTCCACGAATCCGAGCCCGCCTCGCGGCCGCCGCCGGTCTCCTTCTCGCCGCCGAAGGCGCCGCCGATCTCGGCCCCCGAGGTACCGATGTTGACGTTGGCGATGCCGCAGTCGGAGCCCTCGGCCGACAGGAAGCGCTCGGCCGAGCGGACGTTCAGGGTGAAGATCGCCGACGACAGTCCCTGCGGCACGCTGTTGTGCGCCTCGATCGCCTCGTCGAGCCGGTCGAACTCGAACAGGTAGAGGATCGGAGCGAAGGTCTCCTCACAGGTCAGCGGCATGTCGGGCGTCGCCTCGACCAGCGTCGGCTCGACGAAGTGCCCGGGCCGGTCGATCACGCCGCCGCCGTAGAGGACGCGGCCGCCCTCCGCCTCGACCCGCTCGAGCGCCCGCTGCATCTCCTCGACCGCTGCGCCGTCGATCAACGGGCCCATCAGGGTGTCGGGGTCGAGCGCGTCGCCGATGGTGATCGAGCCGTAGGCGTCGATCAACTTGCGCTTCATCTCCTCGGCGATGCCGCGCTGGAGGAACAGACGCCGCGTCGTCGTACAGCGCTGCCCGGCGGTGCCGACGGCGGCGAACAGCACGGCGCGCAGCGCCAGATCGAGATCGGCGTCGTCGGTGACGACGATGCCGTTGTTGCCGCCCAGCTCGAGCCGCGAGCGCCCCAGGCGCTCGGCCACCGTCTGTCCGACGGCGCGTCCCATCGCCACCGAGCCGGTGGCCGAAACCAGCGGCACCCGCCGGTCGGCGGCGAGCGGCTTGCCGACCGCGTGTCGGTCGCCGATCGCCAAGGCGAAGATCGGCGGCGCGTCGTTCGCCTCGAGCACCCGCGCGGCGATCCGGGTCACCGCGACGGCGCAGAGCGGCGTCTTCTCGGACGGCTTCCAGATCATCGAGTCTCCGCAGACCGCCGCCACGCAGGCGTTCCAGGCCCATACCGCGACGGGGAAGTTGAAGGCGGTGATGATGCCGACCGGGCCGAGCGGATGCCACTGCTCGTACATGCGATGCTCGGGTCGCTCCGAATGCATCGAGAGGCCGTAGAGCTGGCGCGACATACCGACCGCGAGATCGGCCATGTCGATCATCTCCTGCACTTCGCCCAGGCCCTCGGAGAGGATCTTGCCGGCCTCGAGCGATACCAGCCGGCCGAGGCTCTCCTTGTTTTCGCGTAACGCCTCACCGAGCTGCCGCACCACCTCACCGCGCCGCGGCGCCGGCCAGTTACGCCACTCGCGGAACGCCCCGACGGCGGACTCGGCGACGGTTTCGTAGTCGGCCGCCGTGGCGCTCGACACCCGGGCCAGGAGCCCGCCGGTCGATGGATCGTACGACTCGATCGCCTCGCCCGAGGTCTCCAGCCAGCGGCCGCACCAGGCACCCCGGTTGTCGGCCTCGATGCCCAGCGAGGCGAGGATCTTTTCGGCTCGGGCGGTATCCGTGGTGGTCATGTCGACTACTCCTTTCTCGACTCAGGAGCCGTACAGCCGGTCGAGCGCTCGCTCGATGCGGTGCAGCCCCTCGCGGGCGTCGTCGGACGACAGATTCAGCGCCGGGCGGAAACGGATGGCGCGCTGGCCCGAGCGCAGCCCGAGGACGTCGGCTTCGTACATCAGGCGCAGCAGCCTCTCGCGCTCCTCGTGGGTCGGCAGGTCGAAGGCGACGAACAGCCCGCGTCCGCGGCTGTTCGAGACCCGCCCGTCGTAGGTCTCCTCCCAGGCGCGCAATCGCACCAAGATCTCCTCGCCGACGCGCTGCGCGTTGGTCAGGAGATCCTCCTCTTCGATCACCTCGATGATCCTCTGGCAGCGCACCATGTCGACCAGGTTGCCGCCCCAGGTCGAGTTGATGCGGCTCGACACCGCGAATACCGAGTCGATCTCGTCGAGCCGGCGGGTGGCCGCGATGCCACAGATCTGCGTCTTCTTGCCGAAAGCGAAGATATCGGGCTCGACCCCGAGCTGCTCGAAGCACCACCAGCTGCCGGTGGTGCCGAAGCCGGTCTGGACCTCGTCGAAGACGAGCAGGAACTCGTTCTCGTCCGCCAGCTCTCTGAGCGCGGCGAGGAACTCGCGCCGGAAGTGGTTGTCACCGCCTTCGCCTTGGATCGGCTCGACGATCAGCGCCGCGATGTCGTGGCGGTGCTCGACGATCGCCTGCTCGATCGCCTCGATCGCCGCGGCCTCGGCCGCCTCGACCCGCTCGAGCACCTCGTCGGTCAGCGGGAACGACAGGTGCGGGTTGGGGATGCGGGGCCAGGAGAACTTGGGGAAATAGCGGGTCTTACGCCGGTCGGTGTTGGTCAGCGACAGGGTGTAGCCGCTGCGGCCGTGGAAGGCCTGCTCGAAGTGGATCACCTGCTCCCCGCGTACGCCCCGGCCGGCGCGGTCGTTGAGCTGCCGTTTCCAGTCGAAGGCGGCTTTCAAGGCGTTCTCGACCGCCAGGGCGCCGCCGCTGATGAAGAAGAGGTGACTGCGGAACGACTGCGGCAGGGTACGGGCGAAGGCGTCGACGAAATCGGCCATCTCGACCGTGTAGAGATCGGAGTTCGACGGCTTGTTGATCGCTGCGGCCAGCAGACGCCGCTCGAACTCGGGCTCGAACAGGCGCGGGTGGTTGTAGCCGATCGGGATGGTCGAGAAGCAACCGAACAGATCGAGGATCTCCCGGCCCCTGCGGGCGTCGCGGATCCGCGACCCGCGGCTCTCGGTCAGGTCGAGGACGATGTCGAGACCGTCGGCGAGGATGTGTGCCGCCAGCCGGTCGTGGACCTCGCTCGGTCGGATGGCGCTCGGTGTGGTCGGATCGGTCGTCATCGATCACCTCGGGGCACGGCTCGGATGAGCGGCGTCTGGGGAGCGGCATTTCGCCCGGTCGGCGGTCTTCTCGGCGAGGCGGGGTCTCGTACAGGATCGCCCGTTGGGCGCCGCGCACCGCAGGCCGGGGCGGCCGGGCGATCGTAGCACCGCGATTTCGCGGCGGTCAATCGGTGGCCAGCTCGCGCCGGCGTACGAGCTCGCCGGCGAGCGCAGTGCGGTTGCGGCCGGTCTCTTTGGCGACGTACATGGCGGCGTCGGCGAGTCTGAGGATGGTCGTGCGGTTGCGGTCGACGTCCTCCATCTCGCCGATGTGCCGCTTGAGCGTCGCCACACCGATCGAGCAGGTGATGCCGGTCAGGAAGAGCGGTTCTGGCTGGATCTCGCCCGCCTTGGTGCAGAAGGTCTCGGTCATCAGCTCGGTGCGAATGCGCTCGGCGAGATCGACCGCCCCGGCCAGATCGAGTCCGCGCACCACGGAGACGAACTCGTCGCCGCCGTAGCGCGCCGTGATCGCCTCGAGGCCCTCGGTGGCGCGGCTCAGTAGCAGGCCGACCTCGCGCAGCACCTGACTGCCGGCCAGGTGCCCGTGGGTGTCGTTCACCCGCTTGAAGTAGTCGAGATCGATGAACAGAACGGCGAGATCCTCGTCGTTGTGCTGGCACAGCTCCAGCGCCTCGATGAGAGCGATGTGGAGGTAGCGGTCGTTGAACAGCCCGGTGAGATTGTCCCGTTTAGCGATCTCTTGCGCCTGCCGCCCGTCGAGGACGTTGACGATCGAGATCGAGATGTAGCCGGCGAAGATCTCCAGGAGCTTCCGCTCCAGCTGGCTGAACGAGCCGCCGTCTCGGCGGTTGACCAGCTCGAGGGCGCCGCAGACGTCCTTCTCGATGCGGATCGGGATGGCGACTGCCGAAGTGACCTGGTCGATGCCGGGATAGGTGTTGGCATCGCGGATCATGTCCGGCTCGTCGCCCGGCCCGACGGCGATCGAGGTGCCGGAGAGGTAGGCCTGCCCGGCCAGGCCCTGCGTGACCGGGATGCGGCTGCCGACGATCATCTTCGATGCGTCGCCGATCGCCGCCACCGCGGTCAACGTTCCCCTCCGGCGGTCCTGGATCTTGATCTTCGGATTGTCGAGCAGGATCACACCGGCCTGCGCTTGGACGAAGTCGCTCGAACGTCTGAGGATCTCCACCAGGTGGTCGGCGAAGGTCGATTCGAGCGACAGATGCGGGCTGACGCGATGACGCTCGAGGAACGTCGCCATCTCGAGCGGCTGCAGGCAGTTCCAGGCGGATTCCATCTTGGGTGCGACCGAGGACATCGACGGAGAACTCCCGTCCGGACTCTATTGTACGCTGCACGCCGCGTCCGTGTCGGAGCGCACACCCCGCGCACCCGAGCGGACGCTCGATTCGGCGGTTCGAAGAGCTTTCTCGGTGAGCTCGAGGCGGCGCGCGGCGGGGAGCTCGATGGATGAGCTCGACGGGTCGCTCTATGGTGCGCCGAGAGGGCTCGCCGATGGCGCTCGCGCGCCGGGATGGATCGGCGCGACGGCGGAGGCCGGGCAGCGCACCGTGGTGCCGTGAACGACCGTCTCGTAGCTCTCGTCGGAGGCGCCGACGAGCCAGATCTCGCTGCCTGCCGGCAGGTCGGCGTCGGCGTCCGAGCAGTCCTCGAGGAGGACGGCGGCGGTGGCGGCGGTCCGCGCCGCCAGTACGGCACCGCCGTAGACCAGGAGCGCCACCATCCCGAGCCCCGCGGCGAGGCGGACCGAGCGCCGCGGCCGGACGATCCACAGCAGCAGTCCGGCCCAGGCGAGCGCGGCGGCCGCCGAGTGGACGAGGGTGCGATGATGCGCGATGTGGGCGGCGAAGCCCGGCGGCGGGTACGGCTCGAGGCCCAGGGCTGCGCGGGCCTGCTCGAGGTTCTCCTTCGCCCATGGATCGTCCGGATTGACGGCGGCGGCGCGCCGGTACCACAGCACCGCCTCCGGCAGTCGTCCGAGATGGTGCGCCGTCGTCGCCAGGTTGTACAGCAGCACCGGATGGGGGGCAGCGGCGTTCCAGCCTTCGAGATAGGCTGCGTAGGCCGGCTCGAGGCGCCCCTCTCGGAACAGGCGGTTGCCCTCGCGGAGAGCCTCGACCGCGTCGGCCGGCGCGGCCCGTGCCGCCGAAGAGCTCCAGCCTCCCGCGGCGACCAGAAGGAGCACTAGCGTGCCGGCGGCGATACGGTCGGTGCGCAATCTCACGGCGGCGGGAAGGTCAGTGGAGCGAGCGGAGGATCTGCCGGGAGCGCTGCACCAGCTCGCTCTGCAGGGCCTCGGTCGACGACAGCTGCGGGGCGTAGCGTAGGTAATGCAGGTCGTGGACCAGGCGCTCGAGATCGCGGCTGGCCCGCTCGTTGGCGCCGCGCTGGGTGAGCTCGTCGTGCCAGCGGTTGGCCGCCACGCCCGGTGCCACCTCCCAGCGGTGCTCGAGGTAGTCGCGCCACGCCGCCTCGAGCTCGGCGGCGACCTGCCGCGGCCGGTCGAGAGCGGCGAGCGACTCGAGGCGGTCCTCCATCCGGTGCACGGCTTCGCGATGCTCTGGCGTGAAGCGGTCGGAGCGGCGGGTCGCCCAGACGACCACCAGGCCGAGCAGGGCGGCGAGCATCAGCCCGTGGGGAGCGCGTCGCCACCACATCGACGCCGATCCGCCGATCGGCACGGCGGCCGAGCGGATGCCGTGGATCGACGGCTCGCCGCCCGCAGCCCGCGCCACCCGGGTCGACGGGACTACCTCGAGCCTGAGCGGTTCGGTCGAGGCGACCCTGTAGCGCGCCGAGGCCGGGTCGAAGTAGGGCAGATCGATCGGTGGGATGTCGAGCGAGCCGGGGCGCTCGGGTACCAGCACGTAGCTCCACCTGCGCTCGCCGTAGACGTCGCCGTCCCGCACCTCGTCGGTGGAACGTTGCTGCGGCGGGTAGACCTCGACGCTGGCGAGGCGCGGCAGCTCCGGGTCGGGCAGGCCCTGCAGCAGGCCGCGCCCGCCGAGGACCAGCTCGAGCGTCGCCGCTTCCCCGACTTGGAGCGTCTCGGGTCGCAGCTCGGCCGAGAGCGAGAGCTCGCCGACCGCCCCGCTGAATCCGGGTGGAGGATCGGGGAGCGGCTCGACGGTCAGGCTGACGGTGTTGCTGACCCGCTGGATCTCCTCGGTCTGCGACAGTAGGGAGAGACGCATGCTGGTGACCGGCACGCGCACCGCCATCAGGGCTCGCGTCGCTTCGAGCTCGAAGCTGCCGGCCCGCAGCGGGAACAGAGCGCGCTCGAGCAGCCGCACGCGTGCGAAGCGCTTGCCGTCGACCTCGACCATCTCGGGCTGGTAGTGCTTCGGCTGCGGGATCTCGCGCACCCAGAAGCCCTGGAACTCGGGCAGGTTCTCGGGGTTGATCGAGCTGATGTCGCTCTGCGTGTAGAGATAGAGGGTGTAGAGCACCTGTTGACCGACATAGGCCCGATCGGGGGTCACCTCGGCGCGCAGAAAGACGTCGCCGCGCGGTCGCGCCGCCCGGCCGCCGGGGCGAGTCCCGAACGGGTCGAAGATCCGGTCGAACGGATCGCGGGACGGTTGCGGCTCCTCGCTCTCGACCGGCTCCTGCTGCACCTCGACCTCGAGGTCGGTGAGCTCGGCGACCTGCTTTCCCACCTGCACGACGATCGAGTGAACCCGGGCCGTGCCGACCGCGAGCGGGCGCAGGCGCCAGGAAATCGTGGCGCTCCGCGAGGTGGTGCCGTTGACGAACTGGAAGCTCTCCTGCGAGTACGGACCG
>JAWVZD010000068.1:0-7552 GCA_033722395.1 Thermoanaerobaculia bacterium
CACGATGCCGGCCGAGTCGTAACCGCGGTACTCGAGCCGGCCCAGCCCGTCGACCAACAGCGGCACGATCTCCTCCCGCTTGCCGACATATCCCACGATGCCACACATCGCCCGTCAGCCTCCTCGCTCCGAATCGTCCGCCTCGCGCTCGGCGGCGCGCCGCCGGGCGCGCGCGCGGCGCTCCCGCCATCCCTCGACGGTGCGCTGCTCGGTGCGCTCGACCGCCAGCGCCCCGTCCGGTACGTCGCGGCTGATCACCGAGCCCGCCCCGGTGGTCGCCTCGCGGCCGATCCGCACCGGCGCCACCAGCATCGTATCGCTACCGATGAAGGCGCCCTCCCCGATCTCGGTCGGGTGCTTCGCCTCGCCGTCGTAGTTGCAGGTGATCGTACCGGCGCCGATGTTCGCCCCGTCTCCCACCGTGGCGTCGCCCAGATAGGCCAGATGGCTCGCCTTGGCACCGCGGCCGAGGGTCGAGTTCTTGACCTCGACGAAGTTTCCCACCTTCGCCTCGCGGCCGATGTGGGCACCGGGGCGCAGCCGGGCGAACGGACCGATCCGCGCCCCCGCCTCGACCGTGGCGCCATCCAGCACACTGTAGGGCTCGATCACGACGCCGTCGTCGATGCGGCTGTCGCGGACCCACACGCCCTGCTTCAGCTCGCAGGCCTCCCCGACCGTCGTGCCATCGGCCAGGCTGACCTCGGGATGGAGCACCGTGTCCCGACCGACGTCGACACCAGGCTCGACCACCGTACGGGCCGGATCGAGCACCGTGACACCCGAGAGCGCCAGGCGCTCCAAGTGGAGCGACACCATCCGCCGACCGACCTGGGCCAGCTCGCGCCGGTCGTTCACACCCTGCGCCTCGTGCGGGTCGTCGAGCTCGACCAGCGCCAGGCGCTCGCCCGCCGCCGCCGCTCGTCCCAAGGCCTCGGTCAGGTAGATCTCCCCCTTGGCGTTGTCGGTGCCGACGCCCTCCAGATAGCGGAAGATCTCCGGCGCCGGTAGCGCGTAGAGGCCGGCGTTCACCAGGTCGATCTCGAGCTCGGCCGGCGAAGCGTCCGCCGCCTCCACGATCCGCTCCAGCTCGCCGTCCGATCCGGCGATCACCCGGCCCAAGCTTCCGGGACGCTCCAGGCGCGCCACCGCCATGGCGCCCCAGCTCGAACGCGACGCCTCTGTCAGCCGCGCCAGCGTCCCGGCGTTCACCAGCGGCACGTCCCCGGACACCACCAGCAGGACGGCCTCCTCCCCCACCGCTCCGTCGACCTGGAGGACGGCGTGCCCGGTGCCGAGCTGCTCCGGCTGCACGACTGTCTCGACCCCACGCGGCGCGATCGCCGCCCGGACCTCGTCGGCGGCATACCCCACCACCACCAGCGATCGCTCGCAGCCGCTGGCGCCCAGAGCGTCGAGCACCCAGTCGAGCATCGGGCGGCCGGCCACGGGGTGGAGCACTTTCGGCCGCGCCGACTCCATGCGCGTGCCCTTGCCCGCCGCCAGCACGACTCCCACTACGGGGCGATCAGCTTCGGTCATTCTCCACGTCCTCCGTCGGCGAGGAGCGCCACGATCTCGGCACTCAGACGTCCCGGATGGTGACGGATCAACTCGCCTTCGTCCAGCAGATCCGCCGAGCGCACCTCGACGCCCCGCCCTGCCAGGGCCTTCTCGTCGATCTCGATCGGAGTCGCGCCGACGGCGCGGTAGTGCGCCAGGACGCCCTCGGGCACGGCCCGCTCGTTGATCAGCACGACGTCGACCAGATCCTCTCCGGCGTGCTGCTCGATCGCCCGCAGGTGGTCGCTCGCCGTCATCCCCGCCGTCTCGCCCGGCTGCGTCATCAGGTTGAGCGGCAGAACCACCCGCGCCCGGCTCGCCTCGATCGCCTCACGGATCTCCGGGATGAGGAGATTCGGCAGGATCGAGGTGTAGAGCGAGCCCGGCCCGAGGACCACCAGGTGTGCCTCAGCGATCGCCTCGACGGCGGGAGGAAACGCCGCCACCCGTCCCGGCTCGAGCTCGACCCGCTCGAGCGGCTCGTCGGCGAGGCCGACCGCCGATTCGCCCTCGAACCGCCGGCCGGACGCCCCCACGCCGTGCAAGCGAACGTCGGTGAGGGTGGCCGGCAGGATCCGCCCGCGCACCGAGAGGATCGACTCGGCGGTGAGGATCGCCTGGTAGAAGTCGCCGGTGATGCCCGAAAGGGCGGTCAGCAGAAGGTTGCCGAACGAATGACCCGACAGGCCGCCGCCGTTCGGAAACCGGTACTGGAAGAGGCGAGTCAGCAGATCTTCGTCGCTCGCCAGAGCCACGATGCAGCTGCGGATGTCGCCCGGCGGCAGGACGCCGAGCTCACGACGAAGGCGGCCGGACGACCCACCGTCGTCGCTCACCGTGACGACCGCGGCGAGATCGGCGAGCTCGTCTCCGACGTGTCGCTTGAGCCCTCGTAGCAGCACCGCCAACCCGGTGCCGCCACCGATCGCGACCAGATTCGCCGGCATCATTCACTCCAGTCCTGGGGCGCGGGGGCCCCGAGGCCTCGCGGTCGCCGACCGACGCTCAGCCGAGCAGCTCGTCGAAGGCGCCCTCGCTACGCGCCGCGGCCAGATCCAGGTCGTACTTGGCCTGGATGCGGTTGCGCGGATTCAGGCGAATGGCCGTCTCGAGATACTGCCTGGCCGTATCGTTGTCCTCCCGCAGAGCGGCGACCACCGCCGCCAGATAGGCGAAGCGGTCGTCCTTCTCCCGCCGACCTCCCCGGGCGCAGGTCTCCTCCACGGCGTCGAGCTCGCCCCGGTTGAGCTGCACCACCGCTTCGACGTAGGCATCGTCGACCGAGCCGTTTCCATCGCCGGAGTACCGCTCGCAGACCGCCAGGTACTGCTCGGCGCGCTCGACCACCTCGGGCAGATCGCTCTCGTCGACGACCCGGCGGAGCGCTTTCTTCGCCTCGGCCCACTTGCCCTCGTGCGCCGCCTCGATCCCCTGCTCGTAGAGCTGCACGAGCGGGTCGTCCGACAGATCGATCTTGCCCATGCCGTCGGACGTCTTGAGGCCTAGCTCGGTCAGTTTCTCTTCGACCTTTTCGGCCTCGACCTCGAACCGGGCAGCGAGCTCTTCGAGCGTGCGCTGCTTCGCATATCGCTTGAGATAGGTGATCTCCTCTTTCTTCCACCGCTTTGCCATTCGCCGTATCTCCTCGCTGTTTGGAGCGGATTTCGACTCGCTCGCCCTCCACCAGCGGCATCCGCCGGCCCGGGTTCCGCCGGCCCGGTGCCGGGCCGGAGTCGAGCCATACATTCTAACGCTTCAGTGTCTCTCGCTCCCCGAAGCGTCCCTCCGGGGCTGCTCGAATCGCCGATCCCATCCGTCTCGGAACCGGGTTGGGATACGATCCCCAACCGACCTCGAACGGTGTCGTCTCTCCCCGAGCGTATCGGAGGTGACCTCAGCAGGTCGGAATCGGCGTTCGGGGCGAGTCGCCGGCCCCTACCTCACCGAGCGAGCCGGTGGGCAAGATCGGCCGAACGAGCAACCTATCATAGAGGCCATCGCTCTCCGCACTCTGCGACCGCTCATGCTCTCTCTCTCCCCTCCCGTCTCCCCGCCCGGCCGCGACCTCGACCTCGAGCGACTCGAAACGGTCGACTGGGATCTCCTGGTGGTCGGCGGCGGTGCAACCGGCGTCGCCGTGGCACGGGATGCGGCGCTACGGGGCCTCGAAGTGGCGCTGGTCGAGGAGCACGACATCGCTTTCGGCACCTCCAGCCGCTCCTCCCGGCTGATCCACGGCGGGCTGCGCTACCTCGCCTCGGCCGAGCTCGGTCTGGTGCGAGAGGGTCTGCGCGAGCGCCACTACCTGCTCGAGACCGCTCCCCACCTCGTCCGCGCCGAGCGGTTCGCCTACCTGGTCTACAGCGAGGATCCGGACGCGCTCTGGAAGATCCGCCTCGGCGTCGGTCTGTACGCGTTGCTCGCCACCGGCTACCGCCTGGGGCCGAACCGGAAGCTGTCGACCGAGGCGCTCAGCGAGCTCGTGCCGCAGATCGAGACCGACCGGCTCGACGGCGCGGTGACCTACTTCGACGGCGCGACCCACGACGCCCGCCTGACCGTGGCGGTAGCCGCCTCGGCGCGCGAGGCCGGCGCCACCCTGTTGACCCGCTGTCGCGTCGGCGACTTCGTGCGCCGGGACGGCCGCGTTCACGGCGCCGTGGTGGACGACACGATCGCCGAGCGCTCGCTCGAGGTGAGCGCTCGCGTCGTCCTACTGTGCACCGGTCCCTGGCAGGCGCTCCACGCCGACATCCCACCCCATCTGCGCACGGCGCGTGGATCGCACGTCAGCCTGCACCGCGAGCGCCTGCCGCTCGATCTGTCCCTGGTCCTGCGCTCTCCGCAGGACGGTCGCCAGACCTTCGCCCTTCCGATGGGCGAGTACACCGTCCTGGGCACGACGGACGTCGATGACGACACCCCACCGGCGGAGGTGCGGCCGACCGTCGAAGACACCGACTATCTGCTCGCCGTGGCGAATCACGCCTTCCCGGCGGCCGATCTCACCCGGCGAGACGTGGTCGGCGCATGGGCCGGCCTACGGCCGCTCCTGGCGGCCGACGAGAAGGGCGATCCCGACGAGCTGTCCCGCCGCCACCGGGTAGTGCCGGCGGAGCCGGGGCTGTGGGTGCTGGCGGGTGGCAAACTGACCGCCCAGCGCCAGATGGCCGAGGACTGCCTCGACGACATCCTGCGGCGCGAGGATTTCGACGACCACTCGCTCGCCCGCTGCCACACCCACGAGCTGCCGATCGCTCCCGGCGACATCGATCGGGCGCGGGACGACCTGCTGCGGCTCAAGGCCGATGCGACGATGATCGATCGTCTACTGAGCTTCTACGGCGGCCGGTTGGGACGCCTGACGGCCCATCTCCGCGAAGCACCACCCGTGCGACTCGCCGACCGCGTGCTGATCGCCGCAACGCGCATGGCCGCCGAGGAGGAGGGTGCCCTCAGCCTCGACGACGCTCTGCTGCGGCGCCTCGATCCCGGACCGCTCGACCTCGTACGTTCGATCGAGATCGCGCCGTTGGTGGCCCGGGAGATGGCCGAGCCACTCGGTTGGACCCGCCAGCAGATGGAGGCGCAGATCGAAGCGTTCCGCCACGGAGCCTCGGGCGATCTCACGGCCGCCCGCGGTTAGACTCGCCGCGCCGCGGCGCTCACCATCGACGGCAGGCAGTCAGCTCGCGGCGGTCAGCTCGCGGCCCGCTTGCGGCCGCGCCGCCCAGACCCACTCGAGCCACTCGAGCCGCTCGAGCCGGAGGTGGTGCTCATCGGCTGATTCGAGCCGGGGCGGGCGAATCCGGTCACCACGTAGGTACCGGAGCGCTGGTCGGTCTTCAAGCGGATGATGTCGTTCTTCTCGGCGTCCTCCAACAGCTCGGAGAAGGTCGAGTAGCCGTAGTAGCCCTCGTTGAAAGAGGGCTTCTTGCGCTGCATCGTCTGCTTGATCATCGAACCCCAGAGCACGTCCTTGTTCTCGCGCATCAGGGCCTGAATGGCGTCGACCAACAGGCTGAAGACCTCCTCCGTCTTCTTGCCGATGCCCTTGAGCTTCGGCGCCTTGCGGGCATCGCGCCAGATGTCTTCGTAGTAGATGAACTCGTCACAGTTGTCGACCAGGAGCCGCGACGACGAGTTCTTGACCCCGACGCCGATGACGTACTTGTTGTTCTCCTTGAGCTTCGAGACCAGCGGCGAGAAGTCGCTGTCACCCGAGAGCATCACGAAGGTGTCGAGATGCTCCTTCGAGTAGCACAGGTCCATGGCGTCGACCACCATCTTGATGTCGGCGCTGTTCTTGCCCGAGTAGTACTTCTGCGGAATGTCGATGATCTCGATCGCCGCCTCGTGGACCGCCTTCTTGTAATCGCTGTAGCGCTCCCAGTCGGCGTAGGCCTTCTTGACGATGATCTTGCCTTTCTCGAGCAGACGCTCGAGAACGAGATTGATGTCGAACTCCTTGATCTCCGAGTCGCGCACACCGAGTGCGACGTTCTCGAAGTCACAAAACAATGCGATCTTTCGTTCGTCGTTCATATCTGAATCGGTCGGTTGACGTCCTTCGTCCTTTCCTTTTCCTGTTCTACGATTTTCACTCCGTACATCCGCCGCGGAGACCATCCATCCGCCACCCCTGGGCCGACGTCCGCTGGCGGATTCTGGTCTGCAACGTGGGGAACCGGGTAGCGAGGGGGGCGGGGCCGATCGAGCTACCTCCCGTCTAGTGTATCATCGGCCGGAATTCGACACCGCAAACGCCCCGTGGAGAGCTCGTTTCAGGGCTCCTGGCGGCACTCTCGAAGGAGGGATCTTCGATGGCAGACGAGTCGCAGCGCGCCCAGGACAAGCCCTACATCCCGGCATCGACCACGCTGCCGGAGATCACTCTCAAAGCCATTCTGCTGGGAATCGTCCTCTCCGGCGTGCTCGGTGCAGCCAACGCCTACCTGGGGCTGTTCGCCGGTATGACGGTGTCGGCTTCGATCCCGGCCGCCGTCATCTCGATGGCGATCTTGAAGCTGTTCAAGGAATCGAACATCCTCGAGAACAACATCGTCCAGACCTCTGCGTCGGCCGGTGAGAGCCTCGCCGCCGGGGTGATCTTCACCCTTCCGGGCCTCATCCTGCTGGGCACCTGGTCGGGCTTCAACTACTGGGAGGTGACCATCATCGCCGGCTTGGGCGGAGTGATCGGCGTTCTGTTCACTATCCCGCTCAGGCGCGCTCTGATCGTCGAGAACCCGCTGCGGTTTCCCGAGGGCGTGGCCACCGCCGAGGTGCTCAAGGTCGGAGATACCGGCGGCGCCGGCATCCGCTTCCTCCTCACCGGAGGTCTCGTCGGAGCGCTCTTCAAGCTCGGCTCGACCGGCTTCCGGCTGTGGGGCGAGACGGCGCAAGCGGCCCGCTACGTCGGTAGCGGCATCGCCTACATCAGCACCAACCTCTCGCCCGCTCTGGTCGGCGTGGGATACATCGTCGGCCTGAACATCGCCACCCTGGTCTTCCTGGGCGGAGCGGTCAACTGGTGGATCGCCATCCCGTGGGTGGCGGCGTCGCAGGGTCTCGACCCGGGAGCCGACGCGGCCAGCGTCGCCGCCGGCATCTGGTCGGCACAGACCCGCTATCTCGGCGTCGGCGCCATGGTGATCGGCGGCGTCTGGGCGCTGATCAGCGTACGCTCGAGCCTGGTCAGCGGCATCAAGTCGGGCATCGAGGCCTACCGGCTGATGCGCAGTGGCGCCGCCGACGCTTCGCTCCGGACGGAGCGCGACACGCCGATGCAGTGGGTCGGCATCGCCCTCGTCGTCTCCGTCATCCCGGTCTACTTCGTCTTCGAGCACTTCACCGGCAGCTTCGGTATCGCCGCCTTCATGGCGGTGGTGATGCTGATCGCCGGATTCCTCTTCTCGGCCGTCGCCGGCTACATGGCCGGCCTGGTCGGAAGCTCGAACAACCCGATCTCGGGTGTGACCATCGCGAC
>JAWVZD010000069.1:0-7549 GCA_033722395.1 Thermoanaerobaculia bacterium
ATCTCCTCGAGCACGCGCAGGTCGACGAGGAGGCGCTGCGTGAATCGACGCAGCTCCTCGGAGTCTGGTTGACTGGAGTGGACCTCTTCGCCCATCGCCGAACTCGTGGAACGGGATCGTTCCGGTCTTTCTACGCCTCTCTCCGAGCCGGCGACCACACGTCGAAGGATAGGCGCAACGACCCCTCGCGGGTAGGCTGCCCGTCGCCGATCGGCTGCGAGGATACCGGATGAGGGGGTGACGCCTCCCTCTCGCAGTCCCGCTCCACACCGACAGCCCTGCCGACAGACCGTCGGGCAGAGCGATCCCCACCCCAACGGGCGGGCCGGCCGACCCTCCGGAGACGCTCCGGCGACTATCCGGAGTGAGGTCGATGCCTCGCCGGCACTCCTTAACACTGAGTTCGAGGACCGAGTATTCCGCAAGCAACGCTCGCAATGGACTCGCAGCTGACGGCCTGGCGCATGACGGAACCGGCTCGACCCGTCGAGCTCGAGACCCTCCCCATGCCTCGTGCCGGCGACGGCAGGGCCCTCCTCGAAGTCGTCAGCTGCGGCCTCTGCCACACCGATGTGAGCTTTCTCTACGGCGGTGTCCGGCCCCGCAAGCCGCTGCCGCTCACGCTCGGACACGAAATCCTCGGTGTCGTGCTCGAGGCCGACCGGCGCACCGACCTGGTCGGTCGCCGAGTCGTCGTGCCGGCGGTTCTGCCGTGCGGTGAGTGCGAGCTCTGCCGAGCCGGACGCGGCAATATCTGTCGCCGACAGAAGATGCCGGGCAACGACTTCGACGGCGGCTTCGCGTCTCATGTGCTGGTACCCGAGCGCTACCTCGTACCGGTGCCGGCAGCATTGGCCGAGAATTCCGCTATCGCCGTCGTCGCCGATGCCGTCTCCACCGCCTACCAGGCCGTCGAGCGAGCCGACGTCGACCCCTCCCGAATGGTCGTCGTAGTCGGAGCCGGTGGCGTCGGCACCTTCGCCATCCAGTGCGCCCGCCGGCGCGGCGCCACCGTCGTCGCCATCGACATCTCGCCCGAGCGCCTTGAGGACGTCGCCGCCTGGACGGCCGGCGGGCTCGACGCCTCGGAGCTCACCAGGCGTGACATTCGCAGTGCCGTCGAGGAGCACGAGCGCGACGCCGGCCTCGCGCCCCACGGCCGGGTGGTCCTCGAATGCTCGGGCTCGGCCGCGGGCCAGGAGACCGCCTTCGGCCTGCTGACCTACGACGGCACCCTGATGGTGGTCGGGTACACGCGGGAGAAGATCCCGCTGCGGCTTTCCAACCTGATGGCGTTCGACGCCCGAGCCGTCGGCAACTGGGGCTGCCTGCCCGAGCACTACCCCCGACTCCTCGACCTCGTCGCCTCGGGCGATCTCGAGCTCGAGCCGTTCGTCGAAGAGCAACCGATGAGCCGCCTCAACGAACTGATGGTGCGGCACGACGGCCGCCGCCCCGTCCTGACACCGGACTTCTGACCATGCGAGAGATCAAGGACCACCAACTCGTCTCCGACTACGAGTTCCGCACCATTCGCTACGAGCGGCGGCCCCTGCTCGACGGTTCGGACGACCCGATCCCCGGCCTGTGGAACGCCTGGATCGTGCTCGACAATCCGAAGCAGCTGAACTCCTACACCACCGACATGGTCAAGGAAGTCATCCTCGCCTTCCGCCGCGCCTCGGTGGAGCGCGACGTCGTCGCGGCGGTGTTCACCGCCGTCGGCGAGCGCGCCTTCTGCACCGGTGGCAACACCGCAGAGTACGCCGAGGTCTACTCCGGCCGGCCGCTCGAGTACCGCCAGTACATGCGGCTGTTCAACGACATGGTCACGTCGATCCTGGAGTGCGACAAGCCGGTGATCAACCGCGTCAACGGCATGCGACTAGCGGGAGGTCAGGAGATCGGCATGGCGTGCGACTTCACCCTCGCCGCCGATACCGCCGTCTTCGGCCAGGCCGGTCCGAAACACGGCTCGGCCCCGGACGGAGGCTCGACCGATTTTCTCCCGCTCTACGTCGGCTTCGCCCACGCCATGGAATCGTGCACCCTGTGCGACGTCTGGACGGCGTATCAGGCCGTCCGCCTCGGCCTGATCAACGAGGTCGTGCCGGTGCTCGTCGACGATGGGCGGCTGATCACCGACCCCCGCGTCGTCACCGACCGCTGGCTGGACGACACCGGCCGTATCGTCTACGGCGAACGAAGACGAGGCGACGCTCTGGAGGCCGCACAGCGGATCGTCGATCGGTGCGAGGTCGATCATGCGGAGCTCGACCGCCGGGTCGAGCGGCTGGCCTGGAAGCTCGCCAACACCGTCCCCGACTGCACCACCAAGACGATCGAGTCGCTGCGCAAGCACAAGCTCGCGCACTGGCATCGGAACCGCGAATCGAACCGCGCCTGGCTGGCGCTCAACATGGTCACCGAAGCCAAAGCGGGCTTTCGCGCCTTCCACTACGGCGAGCGCGGCGAGCGAGAGGTCGACTTCCTCCAGCTCAGACGGCTGCTAGCCGAGGGGCGGGAGTGGAACGACGAGCTGGTGGCCGAGATCACGCCGGAGGGGGCCGAGGCGCGACGAGCACGGCAAACGCACCCCACCGCTTCGAAGGTCGGCGAGTCGTGAGCGACGAGGTCTTCGCCGACTGGCGCGGCCGGAACCTCGACGACGTCCTCGGTCTGTGCTGCGAGCTCGTCGATGAGGCCGACTACTCGGCGGTGACTCGATGGCGCGAGCGCGGCGGCAAGGTGGTGGGCCACTTCCAAGTCTACTTTCCGGAGGAGCTGGCGCACGCCGCCGGGCTGCTACCGGTCAAGATCCTCGGGGCGCCGATCGAGGCGATGCAGGGTGAGTCTCGCTTCGGCTCGTACCTGTGCTCGATCTTGAAGACCTCGCTCGAGCTCCATCTGTCGGGTCGGCTCGACCTCGACGCCTTCGTCAGCCATCCGATCTGCGACGCGGCGCGCAACTTGGCCGCGGTCTGGAGTCGCAACGCCGCCTACCCGTGCCAGATCCTCTATCTGCCACAGAACGCCAACTCGGCTCACAGCCTCGACTATCTGCAGGCCGAGTACGAGAGACTGCTGGGCGATCTCGAGTCGATCGCCGGGGTCGAGGTCTCCGAGGACGATCTGGTGCGGTCGATCCAACTGTTCGATCGCAATCGGGAGCTCTTGCGACGGCTCTACGCGGTCAAGCGCGATACCCCGTGGCAGATCGCCGCGGAGGAGGCCTACAGCCTCGTCGCCCTCGCCGGCCGCATACCGCGCGAGGAGCACAACGAGCTCCTCA
Source organism: Thermoanaerobaculia bacterium (assembly GCA_033722395.1). Classification (GTDB taxonomy): domain Bacteria; phylum Acidobacteriota; class Thermoanaerobaculia; order Multivoradales; family JAHEKO01; genus JAWVZD01. The sequence goes on from JAWVZD010000069.1 coordinate 3,293, forward strand.
CCTGGGTGCTGGACGAGCTGCCGAGCCGCGGAGCGCGGCCCCGCGATCGAATCCGCGTCGTCTTCGAGGGTGGCTTCTGCGAGCAGCCGCCCCTCGATCTGGTGCGGTTGATCGGCCGCTCGTGCTATCTGGTCGACGACGATCTGCTGATCGGCCTGCGCTGGATCACCTCCGATGTGGGTGGTAACGGAACCGCACCGGTCCGCGCCCTGGCCGAGGCCTATCTCGAGCGCTCCTCCTACAGCCCGGTGCAGCACGATCTGCGCAAGCCGAAGGAGAAGATGCTGCTCGAGCGGATCGACACTGCCCGCGCCGACGCGGCGATCCTCGCTGCCGCCAAGATGTGCGAGCCCGGCCTCGAGGAACAGGTCGCCTACACCCGGGCGCTCGACGACGCCGACATTCCGTTCTTCGTCACCGAGTTCCAGGAGAGCATGTCGTCGTTCGAGCATCTCGAGTTGCAGCTCGAGACCTTCGCCGAGAACCTGCTGTTCGACTAGGCCTTCAAACGGGAGAGACGCGATGCAGACCGAGATCGTCGGACGCGCCCGCCGCGAGGGTACCGAGTTGATCGGCGACTGGTTCGCCGGTCTCGATCGCACCGCCAAAGGCGATGGCCAGAGCGCCTACGTCTTCGTCATGGGGAGCTTCGCGGAGCTCCTCAGGAGCTTCGATCTGCCGTTGGTCTTCCCCGAGATCAACTCGTTGCAGACAGCGGCGCGCAAGGTGGCGGCCGAGTATCTCAACCGGGCGGAAGACTACGGCTACTCACCCGACATCTGCGGCTATGTCAAGGCCGATGTCGGAGTCCAGCTCGGCGAGCGCCGGCACCCGGCAGCCGAGATACCGAAGCCGACGCTGGCCGTTCTGACCAACGCGTGCAACACCTACATCAAGTGGGCCGAGATCTGGGAGCGCTTCTACGACACACGGGTCTTCACCCTCGACGTGCCGGGATCACGCAGTCTCGATGACTCGCCGCAGCCCGGCAGTCCCGGCTTCGAGCGCGACCGGGCCTACGTCGAAGGACAGATTCGTGAGCTGATCACCGTCTGTGAGGAGGTCAGCGGCCACGGCTTCGACGACGACCGGCTGCGCCGGGCGCTCGCGGCGACGAACCAGATGAACGCCGCCTGGAAACGGGTCATCGAGCTCAACCGAGCGCGCCCGGCCGTCTACAACGCCCTGACCGACGGCACGGTCTACCTCGGCGTCGCCAACGCCCTGCGGGGCACGGCGGCCGGCGCCGAGTACTTCGAACGACTCGTCGAGGAGCTCGAGTACAAGGTCGACGCCGGTATCGGCACGGTGGCCGACGAGCGCTATCGCCTCGCCTTCGTCGGTGTCCCGTGCTACCCGATCTTCCGGCGCTTCGACGAGATGTTCGCCGAGTGGGGCGGCCAGTTCGTCACCTCGACCTACCTCTGGTTCGCCTCCGGAGGGAGTCACCTCGGCTACCAGTACGACCTCGAGCGCCCGGTCGAGAGCCTGGCCGAGGGAACGCTCCTCTCGGTCCGCGACGCCATGGACACGATGTTCCACCAGAGCCGGGCGTTGGTCGGGATGATCGACGACTTCTCGCTCGACGGAGTCGTCTATCACCCCATCAAGAGCTGTCGCACCGTGTCGACCGGACTGGCCGACAGCCGTCGCGCACTGGCCGAGATCCGTGACGTGCCGAGCCTCTTCCTCGAGTCCGACATGATGGACCAACGGGTGGTCTCGGAGGCACAGATGAAGAACCGCATCGATGCCTACTTCGAGGGACTCGCCGCACGCCAGGCCCGCGAGCGTCGGGCCGGCGAACCGGAAACCGGGCAGACCGAGACGGAGGAGAGCTGATGTCCTACGCCGTCGGTGTCGACGTCGGGTCGACCCAAACGAAGGCCGTCCTGCTGGACGAGAACGAGGCGATCCTCGGCCGCGCCCTGATCGATACCGGAGCCGACGTCGTCAAGGCGGCCGAGACCGCGTATGCCGGCGCGGTAGAGGACGCCGGCGTGGCCGAAGAGGACGTCGAGTTCGTCGTCGGCACCGGCTACGGCCGCTACCGCGTGACCTTCGGTCACGACCAGGTCACCGAGATCAGTTGCCATGGACGAGGCGCCGTGCACATGTTCCCCGGCACTCGGACGGTGCTCGACATGGGGGGGCAGGACACCAAGGCGATCAGTGTCTCGGAGCTCGGGGAGATCCACGACTTCTGCATGAACGACAAATGCGCCGCGGGTACCGGACGGTTCCTCGGCGCTGCCTCCTCGGCGCTCGACATCCCTTTGGGCGAGCTCGGCCCGACCGCCCTCGAGGCGAGCCGTCCGGTGAGGATCTCGACCACGTGCACCGTCTTCGCCGAATCGGAGATCCTCTCCTGGCTGGGCAAGGGCAAGAAGGTCGAAGACATCCTGCTCGGGGTACATCAATCGATCGCCTCGCGCTCGATGGGTCTGCTGCGCCGGGTCGGCATCGAGCCCGAAGTCACCTTTACCGGGGGCGTGGCGCGAAACATCGCCATGATCCGCACCCTCGAGGAGCGTCTCGACATCTCGATCAACGTCAGCCCGGACTCGCACTTCATGGGCGCCCTGGGTGCGGCGCTCTTCGCCCTCGATCGCATCCGCTCGCAGCGCCGACCGCGTCAGGAGGTGGCTTCGTGATCCATACCGCCGGAATCGACGTCGGCTCGACCTACACCAAGGCCGTCGTACTGACGAACGGCACCGAGATCGTCGGCAAGGCCCTGGCGAAGACCGGCTTCCGGCTGCCCGAGGTCTCCGAGCGTCTGCTCGCCGAGGCCCGCCGCGAAGCCGGTCTCGAGCCGGAGGAGATCTCCTACGTCGTCGCCACCGGTTTCGGACGCCACCAGGTGCCGGTGCGCGACGTCCAGGTGACCGATCTGACCGCCGCGGCCCGGGGAGCCACCTTCTTCTTTCCCGAAACCCGCACGATTCTCGACATCGGCGGCCAGACCATGAAGGCGTCCCGCCTCGACGAGAGCGCCAAGGTGCGCTCGTTCCGCCTCAACGACAAGTGTGCCGCGGGTACCGGCGCCTTCATCGAGAAGACCGCCCGCTACATGGGCTACGAGACCGACGAGATCGGGCCCCTCGCCGCCACCTCCAAGGACCCGGTCCCCATCTCCGGCGTCTGCGCCGTCTTCGCCGAGTCCGAGGTCATCAACCACCTCTCCTTCGGGCGCGCCCCGGCCGACATCATGCAGGGCTCGATCCTGTCGCTCGTCGGCCGCTCGGTACAGCTCATGAAGCGCGTCCGCATGGAGCCGCAGTACACCTTGCTGGGCGGGATTCTGCGCTTCCCCACCATGGTGACGGAGCTCGAGAGTGCGCTCGGCGACGAGGTCAACGTACCGCGGGGCGACATGGTGCAGTTCTGCTCGGCGCTGGGAGCGGCCCGGTTGGGATACCTGCGCCAGCGTCGTCGCGCCGACGGCACCGATCGGGAGGTGGCATGAGCGTAGAGGGAGCCGCCGAGCGACCGTCGCGCGTCCTGAAGCGGGAGCACCAGGTCATCCTGCGCGTCATCGCCGTGTTGGAGGGGCTGCTCGATCGCCAGGCCGCCGGCGAGCCACCCGAGGTCGAAGCGCTGGCCGATTGCGTCACCTTCTTTCGCCTCTTCGCCGATGCCTGCCACCACGCCAAGGAGGAGGACCTTCTCTTCCCAGGCCTCGAGCAGCGCGGCGTGCCACGCGACGGCGGCCCGATCGGTGTGATGCTCTCCGAGCACCGCGTCGCGCGCCAGCTGGTCGGATCGATGGCAGCGGCGCTCGAGCGACTCCCTCGCGACCCTTCCGCGGCGCACGACGTCGAGAGCGCCGGCCGCGACTACATCGAGCTCTTGCGGCAGCACATCCTCAAGGAGGACAATGTGTTGTTCGCCATCGGCGATCAGGTGATGAGCGAAGACGACCAGAGCACCCTGGCCAAGAGCTTCTGCGAGGTCGGCTGCCGGGCCTTCGAGGGGAAGCGACGCGAGGAGTTCGAGCGGTTGGCCGCCGAGCTCGAGGAGCGTTGGAGCACCGACTCGTGACCGTCCAGAGGGATACCTTTCTCGACGGCTCGGTCGTCCATCTGAAGCTCGATTTCGGCAAGGGCAACATCCTCGACGTCGCGGCGATCGGTGAGCTCCGCGAGGCCGTCGCCGAGATCGGCGACCGATCCGATCTCAAGGCGATTCTGCTCGACCACGCAGGGCAGCACTTCTCGTTCGGTGCCAGCGTCGAGGATCATCTGCCGGAACGGG
>JAWVZD010000070.1:0-7546 GCA_033722395.1 Thermoanaerobaculia bacterium
CAGCGAGCGGCCGGAAGTCTGGATGTGGTATTTCAGCTTTTGGGAGCGCTCGTTGGCGCCGTACTTTTCCTTCATGGCCTTCGCCCAGATGCGCCGCGCCACGCGGCCGATGACCGAATACTCGGGATCCAGGCCGTTCGAGAAGAAGAACGACAAATTGGGCGCGAAGTCGTCGATCGCCATCCCCCGCGACAGGTAGTACTCGACGTAGGTAAAGCCGTTGGCCAGCGTGAAGGCGAGCTGGGTGATCGGGTTCGCCCCCGCCTCGGCGATGTGGTAGCCGGAGATCGACACCGAGTAGAAGTTCCGCACCCGGTGGTCGATGAAGTACTGCTGGATGTCGCCCATGAGGCGAAGCGCGAACTCGGTCGAGAAGATGCAGGTGTTCTGCGCCTGGTCCTCTTTGAGGATGTCGGCCTGCACCGTGCCGCGGACCTTCGAGAGCGTATCGGCCTTGATGCGCTCGTACTCCTCGCGCGGCAGGACCTCGTCGCCCGACACACCCAGGAGCGCCAGGCCGAGCGCGTCGTTGCCGGCCGGCAGCTCGCCGTCGTAGAACGGGCGCTCCATCCCTTTGTCGGCGTAGATCCGGTCGATCTTCGCCTGCACCTCGTCCTCGCGGCCCTGCTGGCGGATCCAGAGCTCGCACTGCTGATCGATCGCCGCGTTCATGAAGAAGCCCAGCAGCATCGGCGCCGGACCGTTGATGGTCATCGACACCGAGGTCGCCGGGTCGGCCAGATCGAAGCCCGAGTAGAGCTTCTTGGCGTCGTCGACCGTGGCGATCGACACCCCCGAATTGCCGACCTTGCCGTAGACGTCGGGCCGCCGTGCCGGGTCCTCGCCGTAGAGGGTGACCGAGTCGAAGGCGGTCGAGAGGCGTTTGGCCGACTGGTCGCGCGACAGGTAGTGGAAGCGCTTGTTGGTGCGCTCCGGCCCGCCCTCACCGGCGAACATCCGCGTCGGGTCCTCGGTCTTGCGTTTGAGCGGGAAGACCCCGGCGGCGTAGGGAAAGCTGCCGGGGACGTTCTCGGTCAACAGCCAGCGGACGATCTCGCCCCAGTCCTCGAAGCGCGGCAACACGACCTTGGGGATCTCCAGGCCGGAGAGTGACTCGCTGGTCAGGTCCTCTTCGATCACCCGGCCGCGCACCTCGTAGCGGTAGCGCGAAGCCCTGTAGCGTTTCTGGGTCTCCGGCCACTCCCGCAGCATGGACCGCACCTCGGGGTCGAGCCGCTCGGCCAGCGCGTTGTAGCGATCGACCAGGTCGGTGACGTACTCCGGCTCGCCCTTGGTGTGCTCCAGCACCTCGACCAGCGAAGCCTCCTCGTCGTGCGCGATCTCGACCTCGCGCTCCCCCGCCTCACGGCGCAGCAGCTCGATCGTGCCGGCGAGCTGGAAGAGCTGCCGAGCGATCCCAACCTGCTCGTCGACGAACCGCCCGTACTCGTCGTTGCCCTCGGCGATCTCGGCCAGATAGCGCACCCGCTCCGGCGGAATGACGTACTGCTCCTCGCCCTCCTCGAGGCGCGGCTCGAAGTCGCTCGCCAGATCGGTGTCGGTGGCCTCGGCGACACGGTCCATCACCAAGCGGTAGAGCTGGTTCGTACCGTGATCGTTGAACTGCGAGGCGATGGTGCCGACGATCGGCAACTCCTCCGGGTCGGCGTCGAAGAGCTGCCGGTTGCGCTGGTACTGCTTGCGCACGTCCCGCAGGGCATCGAGCGAGCCCTGCTTGTCGAACTTGTTGATCGCGATGACGTCGGCGAAGTCGAGCATGTCGATCTTCTCGAGCTGGGTCGCGGCGCCGTAATCCGACGTCATCACATAGAGCGAGACGTCCGAGTGGTCGACGATCTCGGTGTCCGACTGTCCGATGCCCGAGGTCTCGACGACGACCAGGTCGAAGCCGGCCGCCTGCACGATGTCGATCGACCGCTGCACGTACTTCGACAGCGCCAGGTTCGACTGCCGGGTGGCGAGCGAGCGCATGTAGACCCGCGGGTCGTAGATCGAGTTCATGCGGATGCGGTCGCCCAAGAGCGCCCCGCCGCTCCTGCGACGCGACGGATCGACCGACAGGACGGCGATCGTGGCGTCGTCGAAGTCGGCCAGGAAGCGTCGCACCAGCTCGTCGACCAGCGACGACTTCCCGGAGCCTCCGGTGCCGGTGATTCCGAGCACGGGCGACCCGCTCTGCGGCTGCACCGCGGCCAGCGCCGCCTCCAGCTCGTCGCCGAGCTCGGGATGGTTCTCGGCCAGGCTGATGAGCTCCGCGATGGCCTGCGGGTCGCGGCTCGCCAGGCGCTCGAGGCGATCGCCGATCTCCGGCTCGACGGTGGCGAAGTCGCACGCCTCGAGCATGATGTTGATCATGCCCTGCAGTCCCAGCTCGCGCCCCTCGTCGGGCGAAAAGATATGGGCGATGCCGTAGTCGTGCAGCTCCTCGATCTCGGCCGGCAGGATCGTCCCGCCGCCGCCGCCGAAGATCTTGATCGCCGCACCCCGCTCCTCGAGCAGGTCGTACATGTACTCGAAGTACTCGATGTGACCGCCCTGATACGAGGAGACCGCGATCCCCTGGGCGTCCTCCTGAATGGCGCACTCGACGATCTCGGCGACCGAGCGGTTGTGCCCCAAGTGGATGACCTCGGCCCCCGACGCCTGCAGGATCCGCCGCATGATGTTGATCGCGGCGTCGTGGCCGTCGAACAGCGACGCGGCCGAGACGATGCGGATCGGATTCGTCGCCTCGTACGGCTCGGTCACGAGGCTGCGGGAGGTCGATTTCGAGTCGGGCTCGGCGACCGCGCACATGCCCGATAGGCTACCAGAATCACCCTCGTCCGCCCCCCGCCGGCGGCCGACCGACTGCCCGCCGGTGATAGAGTCCACTCGATCCGGAAGGCCGATCCGGAAGGCCCGATGCTCTTTCGCCAGATCTTCGATTCCGCCCTCGCTCAGTACACCTATCTGGTCGGCTGCCAGCGCACCGGAGAGGCGATCGTCGTCGACCCGGAGCGCGACGTCGACCGTTACCTGGCCGCCGCCGAGGCCGAGGCGCTGACCGTCACGGCGGTCACCGAGACCCACGTCCACGCCGACTTCCTCTCCGGCGCCCGAGACCTGGGAGAGCGCGCCAGCGCCATCGTCTACCTCTCGGATGCCGGAGACGACGAGGAGTGGCGCTACCGCTGGCCGAACGGCGGACCGCACGTCGAGCTCTTGACCGACGGCGACAGCTTCGAGGTCGGGAAGATCCGCTTCGACGTCCTGCACACCCCCGGGCACACCCCCGAGCACGCCTGCTTCCTGATCACCGACGTCGGCGGGGGTGCCGGCGAACCGATGGGCATGCTCTCCGGCGACTTCCTGTTCGTCGGCGACCTCGGCCGTCCCGACCTGTTGGAGTCGGCCGCCGGCGCGGTCGGCGCCATGAAGCCGGCCGCGGCCCGCTTGTGGGAGTCGACGCACCGGCTCGACGACTTCGCGGCGCACCTGCAGATCTGGCCGGGCCACGGCGCCGGGTCGGCGTGCGGCAAGGCGCTCGGCGCGGTGCCGGTGTCGACCTTGGGCTACGAGCGCCGCTTCAACGCCGCGCTGGCCCTGGCCGAGCGCGGACGAACGGCGTTCGTCGACGGCATCCTGGAGGGCCAGCCGGAGCCACCGCTCTACTTCGCCCGCATGAAGCGCCAGAACCGCGACGGCGTACCGGCGCCGCGCGACCTCGCCCCGCCCGCTCCTCTCGACACCAGCTCGGTCGCCGCCGCCACCGCCGGGGGTGCCGTTCTCGTCGACTGCCGCGACGACAGGTCGGCCTTCCTCGCCGCTCACTGGCCGGGTTCGCTCTGGGCACCGTGGGGGGGGGCCGACTTCCTCTCCATCGTCGGCTCCTACGTCGAGCCCGAGCAGGAGATCGTCCTCGCCGCCGCGCCGGGCGAGGCCGAGCCGATCGCGCGGGCGCTCTACCGCATCGGCCTCGACCGGATCGCCGGCCTGCTGCCGCTGGGCGAGCTTCCAACCCTGCTCGAGATCGAGCGGGTCGAGACCGACTCGGTCGACTGGGAGGCGGTCGAGGCGGCGCTCGGGTCGGACGGACAGCTCGTTCTCGACGTGCGCCGGCAGGCCGAGTTCGCCAGCGGCTCGGTGCCGGGGGCGGCCAACATCGCCCACACGCGCCTTCGGGCGCGTCTCGACGAGCTCCCGCGCGACAAGGAGCTCCTGGTGCACTGTCAGAGCGGCTTCCGCGCCACCGCGGCGAGCGCCTTCCTCGAGCAGCAGGGATTCCGCGTCCGGCACATCGGCGCCCCGTTCGCCGACTGGCAGCGTACTGCCGCGCTGGACTCCGATACCTGAGCGGCCCACCGCCGCCTCCGTCGTTTTTTTCCGGTCCTGGCGGGCCCCGTTCCCTGACGTTCTCCTGACGTTTGGTCGATATCAATGGTCTCGACACAGGAGAGCTCGGAGGAACACCGCCATGATGCCCATCGCTCGGACCGCCCTCACCCCGGATCAGACCCTCTCCCGGGCCCCGTCCCTGACGGACAGCCACGACGCCATCACCCGCGGCATCGTGCACGACCTCAACAACATCTTTTCGTCGCTGGAGATCGCCACCCACCTGTTGCAGCAGGATTTGTCGGCCGAGCGGCGTCAAGCCCTGCTCGGCTCGGTCTCTCTCGCCACCGAGCGGGGTCGGCACCTGGCCGACCAGCTCGGGCGCCTGAACGAGCGCGCGCCCGCAGAGACCGTGCCGCTCGATGTAGAGCTCCTGACCGAGGCGGTGGTCCGGGTGGCTCGGGAACAGATGGTGGGCTCGCGCTCACTGCAGACCGAGTACGACGCCGATCTGCCACCGGTCGCCGGTGATCCCGACGAGCTCTTCCGGCTGCTGCTGTCGCTCATCGAGGAGCTCGTCGCTCGGACGCCCGAGGGAGGTCGGGTGGCCATCCGCGGGATGGCACGGCGGGCGACCGGGGATGGAGGTGCCGAGCAGCCGGAGCGGGTCGAGATCGAGCTCGAGCACAGCGGCACGGGAGCGTCGACCCGCGCACGAACGGTCTGGCACCAGATGACCCCCGATCACCTGCCGGTCGACGCCGACCTCGCCCAGGTCGACGAGAATCGCTGGGTCGTCCGCCTCCCCGTTCCCGAATGCACCGGTCGTTCCGCGACGGATCGAGGAAAGGTGGCGGCGACCACCACGCGCCCTGTCTTGGTCAGCAGCTCTCGGTCGGTTTAGTCGCCGAACTCGTCGTCGACCAGCCCATGCTGCAGGGCGTAGCGCATCAGCTCGGCGTTGTTGCGCAGGTTCATCTTCTCCAGGATACGGCCGCGATAGGTGCTGATCGTCTTGACGCTGAGCGCCAGCTCGTCGGCGATCTCCGACACCGTCTTACCGACGGCGAGGAGACGCAATACCTCGAGCTCTCGGTTCGACAGCTTGGCGTGCAGCGGCCGACCCGCGTCGACATCCAGATAGAGGGCGAGCTTCTCGGCCAGATCCGAGCTGATGAGCTTGCCGCCTCCGGCGATCTTGACGATTCCCTCGATGAGCGCCCGGGTCGCCTTGTCCTTCGTCAGGTACCCGTCGGCACCCGCCTTCAGGCAACGGATGGCGTAGTCGTCCTCGCGGTGCATGGTGACCATGAGGATCTTGGTCTGCGGATCGCGGCGCTTGATCTCCTCGATCGTCTCGAGACCTCCCCGACCCGGCATGTTGACGTCGAGGATCACCAGATCGGGCTCGAGCTCGCGGTGCCGGGCGACCGCCTCCTGCCCGGTGGCAGCCTGTCCGACGACCTCGAACCGCGAGTCGTCCTCGAGCAGATTGACCAGCGCCTCACGGAACATGGCGTGGTCGTCGGCGATGAGGATGCGCAGCATGGTCCGTTCTCCTGCCCTCGGAGGACCGCCGGTGCCCGCAGTGGCGCAGGCGGCGGATTCGATGATCTGATGCCGTTGCGATTGTAGGACAAACACCGACAAACAGTCGACCATCGCGCCGATACAGCCGCTGTGATCTCGGTGCCATCCTTACTCGGTATGGGGAAGAATTTCACCGTGCGCGGACGCGCACCCTGCCGTTCCCGACCGACCAGAGCCGGCACCTGACGGCCGAGGAGAGCTTCCATGCCTGCCATCGACAAGCTACTCGGAGTCCTCGCCAAGAACCAGATGAACGTGCTCGACCTCGAGCCGAGCCACGCCCCCTGTCTGCGCAAAGGGCCGCGGCGCTGGGCGGTGTCGAAGTCGACCCTGTCGGCGGCCGAGATCCAGCGCCTGATGGCGCAGATCGTGCCGGCGGGCGAACAGTTCCCGCCGCCCGGCAGCCTGTCGTCGACCGAGTTCGAGTACGAGCTCGACGGGCTCGTCTTCGAGATCCGTGGCGAGCGGCGGCCGGAGGGTTGGGCGGCGGCGATCTCGGTCAACAATCCGGCCGAGGTCGAGCAGGACCAGGCCGACGCCGAGGCGCTCCTGGCCAAGGTCACGGCGCCGGCGGTGGAGATCCGCTCGATCGACCTGCTGCTCGCCATCGTCGCCGAGCGCGGCGCCTCCGACCTGCATCTGTCGTCGGGGGAGGTGCCGCGCATCCGCGTCGATGGGGAGCTCGAGGAGCTACACGAGTTCAAGGCGCCCTCGGCCGAGAAGATGAAGCAGCTCCTCGACTCGATCACGCCGGAGGAGAACCGCAAGCAGTTCGAAGAGGTCCACGAAGCCGACTTCGGCTACCAGATCGACGAGATGTCGCGCTACCGGGTGAATCTCTTCATGGACCGGCACGGCATGGGCGGGGTGTTCCGCCACATCCCGACCAAGATTCCCAGCGCCGACGCCATCGGTCTGAGCGAAGAGGTGCGCCAGCTCGCCCTGCTCAACAAGGGCCTGGTGGTGGTTACCGGACCGACCGGCTCCGGAAAATCGACCACGTTGGCGACCCTGGTCGACATCGTCAACCGGACGCGCCACGACCACATCGTCACCATCGAGGATCCGATCGAGTTCACCCACAAGTCGCGCCGCTGCCTGGTCAACCAGCGAGAGGTCGGAACGCACACCGCCTCGTTCGCCAACGCGCTGCGAGCGGCCCTGCGCGAGGACCCGGACGTCTGCCTGGTGGGCGAGATGCGCGACCTGGAGACGATCGAGATCGCTCTCCGGACCGCCGAGACCGGACATCTCGTCTACGGCACCCTCCACACGACGACGGCGATCTCCACCATCAACCGGGTCATCGACCAGTTCCCGGCCGATCAACAGGAGCAGATCCGTCTGATGCTGGCCGACACCCTCTCGGCGGTCATCGCCCAGGTGCTCTTACCGCGGATCGGCGGTGGTCGGGTCGCGGCTCGCGAGGTGCTGCTGATCACACCGGCGGTCGCCAACCTGATTCGCACCGCCAAGACCTTCCAGATCGCGTCGGCGGACGACCTGAACGGCGTGGCCTCGTCCCTGAACGAGGTGCTCGACTTCGTTTCGGAGGCCCTGGGCGGCCAGGCCGAGAAAAAGGACGTCTACTACTTCGCCTTGAACGGAGCCCTCGAGA
>JAWVZD010000071.1:0-7522 GCA_033722395.1 Thermoanaerobaculia bacterium
ACCCGCTCGTGCGGCTCGTCGCGGTGGCGCGCCCGGACCACGCGGCCGCGCCCCAGGGCCCCTCCCCCGTGCACTGCGGTCGGCCGGGTGGCACCGAGGGGCGCCGCCACCCCCTCGGAGCGCGCGGCGAGCGGCGTGTCCCCGGCGGTCTGCAAGCCGAGGACCAGACCGTAAGCGGCGGCGACGCCGATCGCCGGTGCGCCCCGCACGGCCAGACGATAGATGGCGTCGGCGACCTCCTCCGGTCGACGGCACGGCAGCCATACCTCCTGGCGCGGCAGCAGCGTCTGCTCGAGGAGCTCCAAGTGGTCGTCGACCCAGCGGATGGGCGAGAAGACGCGGCTCGGCGGGGCGGTATCGTCCATCGGGTTCCTCCGTTCGCCGGATCATACCGTCGCCGTTCGAGAGTGCCAGCCGACAGGCTCCGATCGGGGAGGTCCGATCGGGGAGGTCCGATCGGGCAGATCCGGTCGGGCAGATCGATTCGGGCTACAATCCAGCCGCCGCCGGAGGGCAGAGCCCCGGAGGTGAACCCCGAGAGGAGAGCCCCGTGAAGGGAGACACAGAGAACCTCGCGTTCGCCACTCGCGCCATCCACGCCGGGCAGCCGCCCGATCCGGCCACCGGCTCGGTGACGGTACCGATCTACCAGACCTCGACCTACGTGCACGATCGGCTGGGGACGCACAAGGGCTTCGAGTACGCCCGGGTACAGAATCCTACCCGCTCGGCGCTCGAGGCCAACGTCGCCTCGCTCGAGGGCGGCCTCTCGGGTCACGCCTTCGCCTCCGGGATGGCAGCTATCACCACCCTCATGACCGTGCTCTCGGCAGGCGACCACGTGGTCGCCTCGCGATCGGTCTACGGCGGCACCTACCGTCTGTTCACCCAGGTGCTGAACCGATTCGACCTCCACTTCTCGTGGGTCGACTCGAGCCGCCCCGAGGCGATCGAGGAGGCGATGACCGCCCGCACCCGAATGGTCTACGTCGAAACACCCACCAATCCCTTGATCGAGGTGACCGACATCGCTCGGGCGGCCGAAATCGCGCACGGCGCCGGGGCGCTCCTAGTGGTCGACAACACCTTCATGTCGCCCTATTTCCAACGACCGCTCGAGCACGGCGCCGACGTCGTGGTGCACTCGATGACCAAGTTCCTGAACGGACACAGCGACTCGATCGGCGGGGTGCTGGTGGCCAGCGACGAGGAGCACTCGGAGTGGTTCGCCTTCGCCCAGAAGTCCGCCGGCGCCGTATTGGGACCGATGGACGCCTTCCTGGCGCTGCGCGGCATCAAGACCCTCGCCGTCCGCATGGAGGGCCACGAGACGAACGGCCGAGCCGTCGCCGAGCACCTGGCGGGCCACCCGGCGGTCGAGCGCGTCCTCTACCCAGGCCTGTCGGATCATCCGGGCCACGCGGTGCAGAGGCGTCAGGCGACCGGTTTCGGAGCGCTGATCACCTTCGACCTCGGCAGCTTCGACGCTGCCGAGCGGTTCCTGAACCGGCTCGAGGTGATGAGTCTGGCCGAGAGCCTCGGCGGGGTCGAGACGCTGATCTCGCATCCGGCGTCGATGACCCACGCCTCGATCCCGCCCGAGCAGCGCCAGGCGGTCGGGATCACCGACGGGCTGGTGCGCGTCTCCGTCGGCCTGGAAGACGTGCGGGACCTGATCGCCGACCTCGACCGGGCACTCGACGACTGATCACCGCGCCGGCGTCAGTCGACTTCGCCCTCGTCGCCCGTCTCGAGCTCGTCGAACTCCGGGTCGACACACTCGGCGATCCAGGAGAGGAACCCGGCGTCGCCCCGACTCACCTCGAGGCTGAGGATCTCGGGCTGCTCGTAGCTGTGCAAAAGGCGGATGGTGGAGGCCACCTCTTCGTACTCGCTCGCCAGCGTCTTGATGATCAGCAGATACTCGCTGTCCTTGCAGACGGCGCCGCGCCAGCGATAGTGCGATCGGACCCCCGAGACGATGTTGACGCACGCCGCCAGGCGGCGATCGAGGAGCTCCTCGGCCAGCAGGTTCGCCTCCTGCTCGGTGCCCACGGTAGTGACGACGACGATCGCATCCATGGCGTTCGGGAACATACTCCAGGCCCCAACGAGGCGTCAAACCGTCGCACGCTCCCACCACGAAGCCGCAGCCCCGACGGTTCACTCCCAGATCTCCCGCTGCCGATCGTAGAGCAGCACCTTGGCTTTGCCGGTACGACCGAAGAGCCGCACCACGGCTAGATGGTCGAGCCCGTCGGTGACGTACAGCGAGCCGGGCGTCGAGCCGCCCAGGGAGTTGAACGAGGCGATGTCGGAGCGGTTGAAGCGAATCGGATCGTCCAGATTGCGCAATCGGCGGCGTGGATCGCCCGGATCGCGGGGCGCCGGACCTTGCGGAAAGCCGAAGTGGACGTGTGCGCCCAGATGGACCAGCTCGCGGAGCGGGCTCTCGGCGGGATCGACGCCCGCCTCGATGTCCGCCGTGCGCACGCCGTCCCCGTCGCCGTCGCGGTAGAGCGCATAGGTCACCCGGCCGCTTCTCTCCACTCGAAATTTGACCCCGACGTTGGCGTCCAGCCGGATCGCAGCCGATCGCGCCGTCCGCAGCACCCCCATGAGCTCGTGTGCCGCCATCTCGACGCGCAGCTTGCGGCTGATCGTCAACAGGCGCGGCACGCCGAGGGTGAGCAGGAGAGCGGCGATCGACAGAACGACCACCGTCTCGATCAGGCTGAACCCGCGCGGTGTCACGGCCCGCGCCGCGCAAAAGTGGGGTGGGGAAGGCGGACCCTCCCCACCCCGACGAACCCTAGCGGCCGCTCGAGGAGTCACCCTTTCGCGCCACACTCACCTTCTCCTTCAGGGTGGTCTCACCGGAGATGGTCACGTAGGGCTCGATCAGTGCGAAGGTCTTGTCGCCGATGCCCTTGACGAGCAGCAGGTCGCTGGCCTGCTTGAAGCGCCCGTTCTGCTCGCGGAACTCGACGATACGGCTGGCCACGGTCGGACCGACGCGCGGCAGCAGCATGAGCTGGTCGAGGCTCGCGTCGTTGATGTTCACCACCCCGGACGCGGCTCCCAGCATCGGCTGCGCGACCGCCCATAGAGCGACGACCAGGGTGGTCAGAGCCACCGTCGAGCTCGATCGCTGTCTCATTCAGAATCTCCTTTCGGTTCGATGAAATGTGCGGTGGGCAGCCGTTCACGGGGCGCTGCCCTGTACCCCGATTGCCTGTCTGCCTGGAAGCAACCCCTTCTCCTCGGCTCGATACCTCCCTCTCCCGTTGGCCCGCGGCTGCGCACCGTGCTCCGACGAATCAAGACCGGTGCCAAGCTCGCGTCGGCGGTTCTAAGCTGTTTGTTTTCAGTTGCTTGTGGTCGACGCAGCGGGTCGTCGAGCGTTCGACGGTCGACAAGCCGGCTGGTCGCCGACGAACCGTTGCGCCCCGACGCTGGCCCATCTCGCCGAGACGCACGGTCGCCCGTCAAGCGGGCTTGTCGCTCCGCAAAGCGCCTTTCCGGTCCGAGCCGGGTTCCGAGCGGTGCCGTTTTTGCTAGATTTGCGGGTCCATGCGCCGTTCGCACTCCACCCTGCGCGAGTATTTCGAGGCCCTGCTGATCGCGGGGATCTTCCTCGGATTCACCAATACCTTCCTGATCAAGACCTTCTACATCCCCAGTTCGTCGATGGAGGACACCCTCCTGGTGGGCGACCACCTGTTCGTCAATCGCTTCGTCTACGGCCAGACCGCGACGCCGCTCGAGCGCTCGATGCTGCCGCTGCGCTCGGTCGAACGGGGCGACATCGTCATATTCCGCTCACCGGAGGAGCCGTCGATCGACATGGTGAAGCGCTGCATCGGTGTGCCCGGCGACGAGATCCGGGTGGTCGACAAGGAGCTCTACATCAACGGCGAGTGGATCGACGACGCGGCCTTCACTCGCCATCGCGATCCGCGCGTCCTGAGGGGGCGACGCGACAACTTCGGCCCCTTCGAAGTGCCCGAGGGGGAGTACTTCTGCATGGGCGACAACCGCGACAACTCGAACGACTCGCGGTTCTGGGGCACCGTCCCGGCCCACTTCGTCAAGGGTCGGGCTCTGCTGGTCTACTGGTCGTTCGGCGGCCAGACGTCGGACGGCACTTGGCGGGGCCTGGGCCCCAAGCTCCGGCAGCTCGGCGCCACCGCCATCGGCTTCTTCTCGAAGACGCGCTGGAACCGTATGCTCCATGTCATCCGCTGACGATCGGTCGACTGCGGCGAGCGACGAGTCGCGTCGGTCGGCGGATCCAGCGGCGGATCCAGCGGCGGATGCGCGCGACTCCTCGGACGTCGCTTCGGAGCGCTCCGGGAGCTCCGGGGACCCGGAGAGCTCCAACGACGCGGAGAGCTCCGCTGCCGCCGGCGAGTCGACTCCCGAGGGCGCGCCCCCTTGGCGGCGACGCCACCGTTCGACCTTCCGCGAGTACCTCGAGGCCTTTCTCATCGCGGTCATCTTCGCGACCTTCGCCCGCACTTTCGTCGTGCAGGCCTTCAAGATCCCCACCGGCTCGATGGAGCAGAATCTGCTGATCGGCGACCACATCCTGGTCAACAAGTTCGTCTACGGCCCGACCGCCACCGAGCTCGAGCGGCTGCTCCTGCCGCATCGCGACGTCGAGCGCGGCGATGTCGTGGTGTTCAAGTTCCCCGAGGATCCGTCGCGCGACTTCATCAAGCGCTGTGTCGCTCTCCCCGGCGATCGGGTCGAGATCATCGGCGACCGCCTGTTCATCGACGGTCGCGAGGTCGACGACGCCTCGTACACCTACTTCCGACCGGAGGTGCGCTACCGGCCGCATTTCGGCCCTGTGACCGTTCCGCGCGACGAGTATTTCTGCATGGGAGATAATCGGGACAACTCCCGCGACTCGCGCGCCTGGGGAGGCGTGCCCGAGAGCTACGTGAAGGGCCGTGCATTCATGATCTACTGGTCGTACGATGGTGGGCGACAGCCGCTCGAATGGACCGGGCTGGCCGACAAGCTCGAGCAGCTGGTCGACGTGGCGCGCGGCTTCTTCGTCCACACACGCTGGGACCGGACGTTCACGATCGTCCGTTGACGAGGAGGACTAGCGATGATCCGACGCAGACGGCAACGCGGCGAGGGCCGGCTGGGATGCCTCTTCTGGGGCGTCGTCCTGGCAATCGTCGTCCTGATCGCCATCAAGGCGGTGCCGGTCAAATACGCCAGCGCCAAGCTGTTCGACTTCATGGACGAGCAGGCCAAGTTCGCCCAACAGGTCAAGCCCGACTACATGAAGCGGGCGATCCTGCGCAAGGCTCGCGAGCTCGAGATCCCGCTCGATCCGAAGCGGCTCACGGTGGAGAAGACCGGCGGTCGGATTCGCATCAGGGCCTCCTACGAGGTACCGCTGGAGTTCCCCGGCTATACCTACATCTGGCACTTCGAAGAGGAGATCGACGAGCCGATCTTCATCTGGTAGCCGCGTCGGCGAGACGCGACAGGACCCGTTCGGGCTCGTCGGCCCGCGTCAACGGCCGTCCGACCACCAACAGATCGGCTCCGTCGGCGAGCGCCGCCTCCGGAGTGGCGACGCGACGCTGGTCGTCATCGGCCGTGTCCGACTCGAAGCCCGCTTCGAAACGGATGCCGGGGGTAACGAGCGTGAACGGCCGCGCGAATCGGGCGCGCAGAGCGCCGACCTCCAGGGCCGAGCAGACCACGCCGGCACAGCCCGCCGAGCGCGCCAGAGCCGCCCAGCTCGTGACACGCTCCTGCGGCTCGCCGGCGAGATCGAGGCGCGCCAGCTCGGCGCGGTCGAGGTGGGTCAGCAGGGTGACGGCGAGAACGCTCAGGCGGCCTTCGGCCGCCGTCGCCGCCGACTCCATCATCACCGACCCGCCGCCAGCGTGGACCGTCAGGTAACTCGCGCCGAGATCGGCCGCCGAGCGCGTCGCCCCCTCTACCGTGTTCGGAATGTCGTGCAGCTTGAGATCGAGAAAGAGCTTCGCTCCGCTCTCGAGCGCTACTTCGGCGGCGCGGGGACCCCACCGCAAATACGCCTCGAGGCCGACCTTCAGCACCCCGGCGCGGGGACCGAAGCGCTCGCACCACGAGCGGAACTCCCCCCAGTCGGCGGTATCTAGGGCGACGGCGAGGTGGGCTATGCGCGAGACGGTCATCGGTTCGGTACGGCCGACCGCTCGCATTCTAGCCGGCGACGCGCCGCCGGGGCGCCACGGGCTCGGCTGGCACTCGAAAGGGCACATGAAAGGGTCTGCGCAGAGGCGCTCACCGGTCGACCCCGACCAGGTCGGAGAGATGAGCGACGCCGTCGCGCTCCATCAGCTCCACCAACTCGCGCTCGATGCGACGCGGCAGGCTCGGCCCGCCGTAGACCAGCGCGGTGTAGATCTCGGTCAGCCGCGCCCCGGCTCGGAGGCGCCGGTAGACCTCCTGCCCCGAGTCGATGCCTCCGACGCTCACGAGCACCGTCTCCGGTCCGATCCGCGACGCCACCTCCTCGAGCACGGCGAAGCTGCGCTCGGCGAGCACTCGACCGCTCAGGCCACCGCGTTCGGGGGCCCCCGGTAGGAGCTCGTAAGCGGTCGTCGTGTTGGTCAGCACCAACCCCGCGGCTCCCGACTCGAGCGCCACGTCGGCCAGACGGGGCGCCTCGCCGGCGGGCAGATCGGGGGAGAGCTTCACCAACAGCGGTCGGCGGCTGGCCGCGGCGAGCGGTTCGAGCAGCGCCCGCAGCTGCGGCGGAGCCTGCAGGTCACGGAGGCCCGGCGTGTTGGGCGAGGAGACGTTGACGACGAAGAAATCGCAGCAACCTTCGAGACCCTCGACCAGGGTCAGGTAGTCGTCGAGAGCACCGTCGTCCGGCGTCGCCTTGTTCTTGCCCAGGTTGGCGCCGATCGGCACGCTCAGCGGGTGGATCCGCTCGAGGCGGCGGCGCACGGCGTCGAGACCCAGGTTGTTGAAGCCGAGCCAGTTCTGCAAGCTTTGCCGATCGACGTGGCGGAGCAGACGGGGCGTCGGGTTGCCAGCCTGCGGACGCGGTGTGATCGTTCCTACCTCGATGAATCCTAAGCCCATGAAAACAAACGACTTAGGTGCCTCGCAGTCCTTGTCCATGCCGGCCGCGAGGCCGACCGGGGTGGGGATCGTGAGGCCCCACAGGTCCTGCTCGAGGCCGGGGTGGTGGGAGGCCGCCGGAAGAGGCAGCCGAGAAGCCCAGCGGAGCAGGCGCAGGGTCAAGCGGTGCGCCCGCTCCGCCTCCATGCGGAACAGCAGCTGACGAACGGCGCGATAGATCCAGGGGGTGCTCAAGGCGAGGCCGGTCCGCACCGTGGCGAATCCGAGCGACGCTCCCTGCTAACATCCGCTCGGCGACTCTCCGGTGCAGCCCGGCCGACTCTAGCAGAGCCCACGCCCACGCATGTCCCGCGCCGATTGGAAGGCTACGCTAGCGGCCCCCTTCAGAAACTGGGAGGCTCCTTGGCAGGTG
>JAWVZD010000072.1:0-7508 GCA_033722395.1 Thermoanaerobaculia bacterium
CGGAACACACGACTTCCCCCACCGTCCTCTGGGCCCCGCTCGGTCATTGTCACCCGCTTGTGCGGCATCCGTCAAAGACGTGTTCATTCACCTGATGTGTCCGAGCTGCTCGGACGAGTCCGAGCCATCGAACGATGTGTCGTGCCCGGAACAGCGACTCGGAGGGAAAAGCGATACGGATCCCACCTGTACCGGGTATCGGGGGAGCCCGAAGGCCCGCTGACTCGGAGTGACCGTCCGGGGAGAGACGGTCGCCGATGGGAGTACGCTGCCCTCCCCGACCCACTCACCGTCGCCACCGCGGAGCCGAGGGCCAGGCCGCGAAGGACGGCGCCCGTGTGCCAGACGCGCTCGAGCTCGCCCGGCAGGAGATCAGCGAGGAAGCGCGGTATCACCGACTGGATCCCCAGGCCGAGCGCGATCCCCACCAGGCTGCCGACGACGCCCAGCGCCAGGGTGTGCCCGAGGTAGAGCATCACCACCTCGTCGGGCCGCACGCCGATGCACCGCAGCGTGGCGATGGCATCGATGCGGCTCGCCAGCCAGGAACGCACCGTCTGGGCGACACCGACGCCGCCGATCAGCAGGGAGAGCAGCGCCACCAGGCCGAGGAAGCGCTCCACCCGGCCGAGGCCCCGCCTCAGGGCCGGTTGGGCGTCGACGTACGACTCGATCTGATAGAGGCCGGCCACCGGCAGGGCGGCCTCGAGGGCCTCGGCGGCGGTCTGGATCTCGCCGGGGGACATCGTCTCTGGCAGCCGAAGGAGTTCGCGGTAGCTCACCCGGCTGCCGTACTGCACCAGCCCGGTGCGCTCGAGGCCCGCGGCCGACAGGAAGACCCGCGGCCCGAGGGTGAAGAGGCCGTCCATCCGATCGGGTTCGGCGTCGACCGTGCCGGCGACGGTGAACGACTCACCGCCGATCAGGATCTCGTCCCCCACCGCCAGCCCCAGCCGACCGAGTAGATCCGGGGCGACCACCACCCGGTGCGGCGACAGGAGCTCGTCGAGCTCGCGCTCGGGTTCGAGGGCGAGCCGGCCGTAGAACGGGTAGATGCCGTCGACCATCTTGAGCTCGACGAGCTGGCTCGGACCGGGACGGCCGTCACGGGGGGGAGCGGCGCTGGTTCCGACAAGCTCGCGGATGGAGGTGCGCTCCCAGTCGGGGTGCTCGGCGAGAAAGACGTCGAGCTCGGGCGGCGGCGGCTGGCGGCCGGAGAGCGCCAGATCGGCCGCCAGTAGCTGGCGCGCCTCGGTGCGGATGATGCGTCGTACCTCGGTGCCGAGCCCCGCCACGGCGACGACGGCGGCGACACCGACGGCCAGGCAGGCTAGGAAGAAGGCGAATCGGCGCCAGCTACCGCGGGTCTCCCGCCACAGATGATGCAGGAAGAAGCGCGTCGTCATGGCGTGCCGGGTGGCTCTTCGGCGGGGTCCCCGGTGGGCGGCTCGGCCGTCGGAGGTCCAGGGGCATCCGGTCCGTCGGGATCGACGACGCGGCCGTCTTGGAGGTAGATCAGGCGATCGGCCATCCGCGCCACCTCCGGATCGTGCGTCACCAGGACCAGGGTCGTGCCGCGGTGGCGCCTCAGATCGGCGAGCGTGGAGAGGATCCGCCCGGAGGTCTTCGAGTCGAGGTTGCCGGTTGGCTCGTCGGCCAGGAGCAGAGCCGGCTCGGTGGCGAAGGCCCGCGCCAGGGCGACGCGCTGCTGCTCGCCGCCCGACAGCTGTACCGGGTAGTGATGGCCGCGATCGGCTAGCCCGACCAGCTCGAGCGGCAGGAGGATGTTCTCGCGCGCCGTGAGGTTCGACAACAGCTCGAAGCTCTGGAAGACGAAGCCGACCCGCCGTCGCCGCAGCAGCGCCAGCTCGTCCTCGGAGAGATCGTGGATCGGCCGCCCTTCGAAGAGGACCTCACCGCTCGTCGGTCGGTCGAGGCCCGCCATCAACCCCAGCAGGGTCGACTTGCCGCTCCCCGACGGCCCCAGGATCGCCACCGATTCGCCAGCGGCGATGGCGAGCGACACCGAGTCGAGAATGGTCAGCATCGTGTCGCCCGACGGCAGGCGCTTGATGACGCGACGGAGCTCGAGCAGGGGGGTCGTCATGACGCGGAAAGATACGGCGGCTCCGTGTGGCTGGTTTCGGTGTCCGAGGTGCTGGGTAGTCGCGGCTCGGCGCGGCCGATCGGGGCGGCAGTCTAGCACCCGGTCGGCCCGGATAAGATCGACCGATGCGCCGCTTCGCGCAGCGATTCGCTCGACCGCGGAACCTCTGTTTGCTCATTACGGTGTTCTCGCTGTGCGGGCTCTCGCTATGGAGCGCTGCGGCCACCGCCGAGGAGCCCCCGCGGGTGCTCTTCCTCGGTGACAGCCTCACGGCCGGCTACGGCCTCGGAGAGGAGCAGGCCTTCCCGGCCCTGGTGGCCGAGGCGATGGCCGAGGCGGGCCGGCCGATCGAGGCGGTCAACGCTGGGGTCTCCGGCGACACCACCGCTGGCGGCCTGGCGCGTCTCGAGTGGCTCCTGCGCCTCGAGCCCGACGTCGTGGTGGTCGGCCTGGGCGGCAACGATGGATTGCGCGGTCTCGATCCCGAGATGACCGAGGCCAACCTTCGCCGCATCGTCGAGAAGGCGAAGGCGTCCGGCGCCGCGGTGGTCCTTCTCGGCATGCGGATGCCGCCCAACTACGGCGAGTACGCCGAACGCTTCGCCGCCCTCTATCCGCGGCTCGCGGCCGAGCTCGAGGTGGCGCTCGTGCCGTTCCTTCTGGAAGGGGTGGGTGGCGATCCGAGCCTCAATCTGCCGGACGGCATCCATCCGAACCCGGAAGGCCAGCGCCGGCTGGCGGAGACCGTCGAGCCGGTGCTCGCCTCGGTGTTGCGGGACGCCGAGAGAGCCGATCGATAGGCCGACGCGCGAGCGCTCAGTCGTCGCTCGCCGCGGAGAGCTCCTTCGCGGCGTTCCACAGGTGCTCCATCTCCTCGAGATCGGCCTCCTCCAGCCGCCGGCCCTCGGTCGCCAGGCTCTCCTCGATGAAGCGGAATCGTCGGCGGAACTTGCGGTTCGTGCGCGCCAGCGCTCCCTCCGGGTCGATGCCGAGGTGGCGCCCGAGGTTGGCCAGGGCGAAGAGGAGGTCACCGAGTTCCTCGGCGAGATCGTCGCGCGGCGCGGCGTCGGTGGCCTCGAGCTGCTGGCGGAGCTCTTCGATCTCCTCCTCGATCTTGTCGAGCACGCCCCCGACTCCCGGCCAGTCGAAGCCCACGCCGGCGGCCTTCTGGCTCAGGCGGTAGCCGGTGAGGAGAGCTGGCAGCGAGTCGGGCACGCCGGCCAGGAGCGACTCGCCGGGCGCCGCCTGGCGGGCTTTGCGCGTCTCCCAGGCCCGGTTCACGGCGGCGGTGTCCGCGAGCTTCTCGTCGCCGAAGACGTGCGGGTGGCGCTCGACCATCTTGTCGTGGATCCGCTCGATGATCCGGTCGAGGGTCGCCCCGCCCTGTTCGCCGACCAGGCTGGCGACGAAGGTGACCTGGAAGAGGAGATCTCCGAGCTCGGCGGCGATGGCGTCGAGATCCCCGCCGTCGATGGCGCCGGCGACCTCGTGCGCCTCCTCGAGCAGGTAGGCGCGCACGTCGGCCAGCGTCTGGTCGCGGTCCCAAGGGCAGCCGTCGGGCGCCCGAAGTCGCTCGACCAGGGCGACGAGGCTCTCTAAGGTCGGGGTGGGCACGGGGGTGCGGAGAGGGTGCGTAGGGCGCTCGGGGTGGGATCGCTCGATTCCGATCACAGAATCGTTGCGACCGATGGTTCTACGATAACCTACCGCAGAGTGTCCGGGGACCCTTTTCCGCTACCTGCGCGGGCGAGCTTCGTTCCGAGCCGCGTCCGAGAGGAGTCGTGTCCCGAGGTTCGAGTGTGCGTGCGCGCCTGATTCCGTCGGTCTGTCTAGCCGTCGTCGCCCTGTCGGCGGTGGGAGCCCCGGCACGTTCCCAGACCTCCCTGCCCGAGCTCGAGGCGATCGAGCTGACCGAGCCGCTCCACGCCACCCTGGCGCTGCTCCAGGAGCAGTGGATCGAGTGGCTCACCGCCTATCACCAGCGCGACGCCGCGGCCGCCGCCGGGGTCTTGGGCGAGATCAAGCAGACGATGGCCGATCTCGGCGTCGAGCGCCTGTCCGATCTGTCGCTCGGAGCGCTGGTCGGCGCCGTCCAGGCGGCCCGAGCGAGCGACTTCGAGCGCGCCGAATGGGCACTCGAGGCGGCCGAGCTGCTCGACCCGCGCCGACCGGAGATCTCGTTCGCCGCCGCGACAGTAGCGAACCTCGAAGGAAACCGCCTGCGAGGACTGATGCATCTGGCGACCGGGTACCTGCGCACGATCTGGTTTCCGTGGGAGCGCACCATCGTCCTGCACGACCTCGCCCTGTGGATTCTGTTCATCCTCTTCCTCTCGGTGGCGCTCTTCGTCGGTCTTTTGGGTGGCGCCAGGGGCCCCGCCTTGGTGCAAGATCTGAGCGAAGCTCTCGAGGCGCGGCTGCCGTCCTCGGCCGCCCGGGCCGTCGCCGTGGCGGTCCTCTTCGTCCCCCTCGCCCTGCCCACCGGACTTCTGTGGCTGTTGATCTTCTGGAGCGTCGCGCTGTGGGGCTATGCGAGCCGCAGCGAGCGCGCCGTGCTGCTGTTCGCCTGGCTGCTGCTCGGGATCGGGCCGGAGCTGGTCACCGAGCAGCGGCGGCACATCAGCGTCTGGATGTCGCCGCCGACGCGCGTGGTCGAGAATCTGGCGATCCGCCGGGTCGAGGGGTCGCTGCTGACCGATCTCGGCGAGCTCAGGGTGGCGTTGCCCGACAGCCCGGCGGTCAAGCACCTGCTGGCGGACGTCCATCAGCAGCTCGGCCAGTGGGAGTTCGCGCGGGCGCTCTATCTGGACGTGGTCGACGAGGAGCCGGACAACGCCGCCGCGATGGTCAACCTGGGGGCCTTCTACTATCGGGTGGCCGATTTCGCCAGCGCCATCCAGCTCTTCCAACGCGCCTCCTCGAGCGAGGACCTCGCGGGGCAGGCGTTCTTCAATCTCAGCCAAGCCTACTCGGCCTCCTACATGTTCGGACACTCCGAGCAGATCCTGCGGCAGGCTCGGCAGGCGAACGACGAGGGGGTGTCGGCCTGGCTCAGACGCTCGGACGTCGAGCCGGTGGTGACGGTGCGCGGCGGGCTCTCGCGGCGCTCCGAGATCTACGGCGCGCTGGAAGGCTCGGCGAGCGCACCGGGCGAGGCGTCGTCGATCTGGGTGCGCCTGGCGCGCTCGTGGTCGTTGCGGGTCGCCGTTCTGGCCGCCGTTTTGGCGCTGGTCTCGTCGCGCTGGCTCTCCAGCAGGGGCTTCTATCGCTACCGGCAGGAGGGTGAGCGGTCGAAGAGCGACGAGCGCGAGCCGCTTCGCACGGTGTTGATCCCGGGTCTCGAGCGGGCCGAGCGCGGGCAGGGCGTCGGGGCGTTTTTCGAGCTGCTCCTGCCGGTCGCGCTGCTGACACTGCCGCTCGCCGGCAGCCTGTGCTACAGCATTCCGTGGGGCTTCGAACCCGGCAAAGCCCTGATGTGGACGGTTGCCGTGGTCGGCCTCGTCGCCTACGTCTCGCGCCGCGTGCTACGGGGGCTCACGGCATGAACGACGAGACCAGGCGGCCTGTCGAAGGGGCGCTCGAGGGCGACTCGCTGCTCGGGATCCTGCGTGATCTCGCCGCGCGAGAGGCGACCGGCATCCTGACCGTGCAGAGCGATCGCGACATCCTGGCGATCTCGCTCGAGCGTGGCGCCATCGTCGGCGCGGACGCCCTGAACGAAACCCTCGAGGAGGGGCTCGGGCGCGCCTTCATCGACGAGGGACTGCTGACCAAGCCGGAGTTCGCCGATGTGCTCGACCGCGTCCACGTCGAGCGGTTGCGGCTCGCGGACGTGCTGCTCGAGGAGGAACTTCTGTCGCGCCGCGACTACCTGGCGGCGGTGCGGCGCTACACCCTGGAGTTGATCGACCGCGCCTGCAAATGGGACGAGAGCGATTTCAAATTCTACGGCGGCGACGAGGTCTCCTACGAGGAGGGCTTCGAGGCGATTCCGGCTGGCGAGCTGACACCGGAGGCGAGGGCGGACGAGGCGACGGTCCCGGAGCGGTCGCTCGAGGCGGAGATCCTGGAGGAGTGGGAGGAGTCGCCTGTCGGCGCCGAGCCCCGATCACCGGTCGCGTCGACGGCAGCCGTGCCCCGGCCGGAGAGGTCGGCGCCGCCGGCGCCCGCGGCGTGGGTTCTGGCGCGACTCGAAGACGTCTCTGGGTGGCTCGGTTGGCTCGCTCCGGTGCTCGTCTTCGTGCTCCTGGCCGGCGTGGTGGTCTGGCGGCCGAACTCGGTGGTCTATCCGTTCTTCTGGCTCGAGCCGGAGCGCCTCGAGCTGGAGGGTGAGCGTCGCGCCTCCGTCTACCAGCAGATCGACCGGGCGGCAAAGACCTTCTTCCTGCTCGAAGGCCGTTTCCCGGACGACCTCCACACCCTGGTGGTACGCGGCCTTCTGGCACCGGACGACATCGTCGACGCGCGGGGGCGGATCCTGACCTACGCGCCGGGAGATCGCGGTTACGTCATCCGGGCGACCGGTGCGGACGGTACCGATCTGGGTGTGAACAAGCTCGAGGCGATCGCCGGCGATTTCTTGCTCGATCCCGAGTTCGTCATGCGGGATCCGCGCACCGACACGGTTCCACTGGTGCTGCTCGACTGAGCGATACGCCCCGAATCCCGTCCTGCGGGAATAAATCTTAGTCTATTTTTGTCATATATTACGAAGCGCGAGTTGACAGCGCTTCGCTTAGGTTTGTACGATCAACGAGTCGTGGCCGTTCCGGCACGGCGGGAAATCGCGTTACAGGGAGGATAGAGACAGGTGAGCAAGATCATAGGAATCGATCTCGGTACCACCAACAGTGTGGTCGCCGTGATGGAAGGAAGCGAGCCCAAGGTCGTGCCGAACGCCGAGGGCAACCGCACCACCCCTTCGGTGGTGGCGTTCTCGAAGTCGGGGGAGCGCCTCGTGGGGCAGGTCGCCAAGCGGCAGGCGGTGACGAATCCGGAGAACACGGTCTTCTCGATCAAGCGGTTCATGGGACGCCGCTACGACGAGGTCAGCGAAGAGATGAAGATGGTGCCGTTCGAGGTCGAGGAGGCCGACAATGGTGATGTCCGGGTGCTGGCGGGCGACAAGAAGTACTCGCCGCCGGAGATCTCGGCCATGGTGCTGCAGAAGCTCAAGCAGGCGGCCGAAGACTACCTGGGCGAGAAGGTGGAGAAGGCGGTGATCACCGTTCCGGCCTACTTCAACGACTCGCAGCGCCAGGCGACCAAGGACGCCGGCAAGATCGCCGGTCTCGAGGTGATGCGCCTGGTCAACGAGCCGACGGCGGCGGCGCTCGCCTACGGTCTCGACAAGGAGGGCGATCGCACGATCGCGGTCTACGACTTCGGTGGCGGTACTTTC
>JAWVZD010000073.1:0-7415 GCA_033722395.1 Thermoanaerobaculia bacterium
AGGCGGCCTCGTCGAGACCGGTCGCGGCGGCGGCGACGGTCTCGCCGCTCACCCCGGGGTCGGGCGCCGCGCATCCAACGCCGACGAGCTTGCCGTCGGTCACCAGTCGGACGAAGAGGTTCTCCGCCCGCTCGACGCTCTCGTAGGCGATGGCGTACGGCTCGGCGAGCCGCATGTCGACGCGCCACGACTCGACTCGAATGATCTTCACGCCCTGAACCTAGCTCGCCCGCAGAGGCCGGCTACAGACGCCGCTCGTGGATCTCGTCGAGGCTCATCCCCTTGATCTGCTCGACGAACCGCACCAGATGATCGATCATCACGCCCCAGATGAGCTGCCCCTTCTCCGCCGTCGCCCGGGTCGGATCGCCGAGCACCCCGGAGGCGGAGAGCTTGTGAGTCTCGGCAAACCACGGCACGGCGTAATCGGAGCTGAACTCGAGATATTCGCTCGAGAAGCGCAGCCCGTCGCGCGGCGCCCGATCGAGGTCGACCAGATGCGGCCGCGTCGCCAGCGTGGTGGAGGTCTCGATCTCGCCGGCGTGCGCGTCGTTCGGTGTGTCGACCAGCTCCTCGACGTCGCGGTCGCTGGTCTCGCCGGTATCGACGCAGGTAAAGATGTTGGCGTCGCGGTTGATCCGCTGCGCCGCCAGCGCCAGGGTCGGCGCGTTGCCGCCGTGGCCGTTGACGATCACCAGCTTGGAGATCCCCTGCCGAGCCACCGCCATGCCGATCTCGTAGACCAGCTGGGCCAGCGTCTCGGGTGAGATCGACAGCGTGCCGGCGAAGTCGTCGTGGTGGTACGAGACGCCGTACGGGACGAGCGGCAGGACGAGTGGACGCGGGCGGCTGCAGCGCTCCGCCACGCGGCGGCACAGGTAGTCGGCGTCCCAGGAGTCGGTGTCGAGCGGCAGGTGGGGGCCGTGTTGCTCGGTCGCCCCGACCGGCAGCAGTGCGGTGTCGGTCTCTCGCAGGCGCGTGCGGGCTCGCGGCCAGCTGAGCTCGCCGAGCAGATACTCCCCCGCCACCGAGTCGCGACCCGCCGGCTGGGGCGAGGCGCGCTCGTGACGATAGGGCCGGGTGAGCTCCGCGGGTGCCAGGGGATCGTACGGCTGCCAGCTGCGACCGGACCGCGCCAGCGCCCCCTCGGCCTGCTCGAGGAGGATCTCGAACAGCGGCCGACGCAGATCGCGCGGCAGACCTTCGATCGGCGAGGCCTCGCCGTGGAAGCGCAGCGACATCACCTCGGGGCGGCGGTGCGCTTCCACCTCGGCGAGTCCCGACGGTGCCACGTCTCGTTCGGCCAGCAGCCAGGCGAGGTGCTCGAGCGCCACCCGCTCCTGGTGGAGCGGCTTGTCGCCCAGCTCGGCGACGGCGCGCTCGATCTGCTCTGCCTCGTAGCCGCAGTGGGTCGGATCGAGACCGAGCGCCAGGTGCATGGCGACGATGCGGCGGCATTTCTCGCAGCGCCCGCAGGGGCGCACCCGCTCCTCCTCGATGTGGGTGGCGTGACAGGAGACCTGCAGGGCGTGGAGCTCCGGATAGCGCTCGGCGAGCGTCTTCTGGATCAGCATCTCGGAGCACTGCCGGAGCAGAGAGAACTGCACCAGCGGCCAGCTCTTGGCGCGGTACCAGCGCGTCAGCCGTTCGTCGAACCAGCGGCTCTGGTCGTAGAGCCCGTCGTAGTGCGGGATCGTGCCCCGGTGCACGCGCACCGTGGTGTCGAACTCGTCGCCCGGCAGAATCCGATCCAGACCCCGTGCACGAGCCACCGGCAGCACGCCGAACAGGAAGACCGCCACCGTCCACAGGCGGATCGGATAGTTGTCCGAGCGCACGCTGGCGAAGTCCGGCCGCACGAACGGCAGGTGGCGCAGCATCCAGGAGAACACCCGGTCCGAGCTGGTCCAGACCCGCGCGGTGCGATCGGGGCGGCTGTCGCGCAGGTGGCGGTGGGCGTTGAGCGCCGTGTACCAGTGGCGTCCCGACTCGTTGACGAACAGCGAGTGGGCCTCGTGTCCCATCTCCTCGAGCAGACCCAGGGTGAGCAGGCTGTCCTTGCCGCCGCTCGCCAGAACGCCGCAGCGCGGCGCGCCCTCGCCCGCGGCTTCGGGAGGCGGAGCGAGAGCGATGCGCTCGTCGACCGCCTCGGGGAAGGAGAGCTCGGCCTGGAGATACCGGTCGACCCCCTCCTCCGGCAGGTCGGGCGGCTCGACGAGGAGCGGGTTCTCCTTCAACAGTTTGTTGACGTAGATCTCGCGGGCCGTGTTCTCCGCCATCTCGGCCAGGAAGCGCCGATCGAAGCGGTCGAGCGGGCCGTGAAAGACGATCTCGCGGGCGAAGAGGCCGTAGTTGAGCGCCACCTGGGCGGCCGCCATCGCCGCCAGGTTGCGGCTGGCGAGCTCCTCCGGGTCGAAGACCGGCTGCTCGAACTTATAGGCCAGGTCGGTCGATTCGCGTGCGTCGCCGACGACCACGGTGTAGGGCGCCGTCATCCGCTCGGCTTCGAGCCGCACCGGTCCGATCTCGAGCCGGTCGACGACGAGGAGCTGGTCCAGCAACTCGTGGCGGCGAGCGCTCATACCGGTCGTTCCCGGCGGATCGTCTCGATCCGTGACATCAGCTCGGCGACCAGCCCGTCGCCGCCTTCGAGGAGCACGTCGACGGTCGGCAGTCCGGTATCGGCGCGGATCCGTCGACAGATCTCGGGCACCTCGGCCGGCTCGAGCCCTTCGTGGTTGATGGTCACCGCCGCCACCGGACGTCCGGAGAGGAGCTCGACCGCCTCGATCTGGGTCGCCAGATCGTGCAGCGGATAGCCCGGGAAGCCGTCGTACTCGCGCCGGGTCGGGGCATGCTGCATGACGACGAAGTCCGGCCGGCCGGCGGCCAGGATCTCGAACCCCCCCGGATAGGCGGGATTCATCAGACTGCCCTGCCCCTCGACGACCACCACCTCGGCGCCGCCCTCCTTCCAGGCGCTCCAGACGGCATGCTCGATCTCGCCGGCGACGAAGTCGTTGATCAGAGAGTCGAGCACCAGCGTGTAGCGCGCCCCCTGCATCCAGGCCGTCTGGCCGGTGCCGACCAGCTCGGTCGCCAGGCCGGCGCGGCGCAGCGCCTCGACCAGGATCCACGCGGTGGTGCGCTTGCCGACCGCCGAGTCGGTGCCCAGAACGGCGATCCTGACCGCCCCGACCTGCTCGATCTTGCCGCAGAAGAAATGGAGCTCCGAGCGCGGCGGCGGCTTACGCACGTCGCGCAGCCGGACGCCCTTGGCGGCCGCCCGCTCGGTCAGCTCCGGGTCGTCGGAGAGGAAATCGTGCAGCCCCGAGTCGACGTTCAAGCCGGCCTCGATCGCCTCGCGGACGGCCGATCGACCCGCCGCCGGAAGCCGTCCGCCGTCGGGCGCCAGGCCGATGACGAAGTGCGTCGCCCCGCCGCTCGCTGCAGCGACCGCGAGCGCCGCCTCGAGATCGCCGACCACGGGGATGCCGGACGGCCGGCGATCGAGGATCTCCCCGGCGTCTCGTCCGGCTCGCTCGGAGTCGATCACCGCCACCACCCGGTAGCGCGCCGTGCGCCGGACCAAGCCGTGAGCCGTCTTACCGTTCGGCGTCCCGAACGCACCTTCACAGTAGACGATCGCGTTGCCGTCCAACGGACCGTCCGGCGTCTGGTTCATCGTGCCGACTCCTCTCCTCTCATCGTCGTCCGGTCAGCACGGCGACGTAGCGGTCGCCCGGCAGTCCTTCGGAGGCGTGTCGAGCCAGC
This sequence comes from Thermoanaerobaculia bacterium, assembly GCA_033722395.1. GTDB lineage: Bacteria > Acidobacteriota > Thermoanaerobaculia > Multivoradales > JAHEKO01 > JAWVZD01. The sequence goes on from JAWVZD010000073.1 coordinate 3,775, forward strand.
AGCACCGACAGCCCGGCCGTCGAGGCCGGCAGGATGCTCAGCCCCTCCTGCTCGCGCAGCCAGCGCGAGCTGCGGACCATCTCCCGATCGCTCGAGTAGCCGGCCCAGCCGTCGGTATCGCGGATCGCCTCGAGCGCGAGCTCGCCGTCGAAGGCGTGCCAGTTGATCAACGGCTCGTTGATCGCCGTCTCGCGGATTGCCTCGGGATCGAGATCCTCGCACTGTTCGAGGTCCTTCAACCAGGCGCGCACGATCGGGTTCTTCCCCGAGGCCGAGCCCGCCACCAGGCGCGGCATGCGCGAGGTCCGGCCGCGCCGGTAGAGGCGCACGAATCCTTTGTAGATACCGGCCAGGGTGGTGCCGTTCGACACCGGCACCGCTACCGCTGCCGGCGCATCGCGCAGCTCGTCGTAGATCTCCCCGGCGATCTCGGCGTAGGCGTCGAGCTGCAGACTGGCGTTCGCACCCCCCGGGTTGGCGTCGTAGAGCTCCTCGGCCGACGCCGCGGCGCTCGACGCTGCCCCCGCCGCCTCGTAGTCGCCCTCGACCCGGACGAGCCGCGCGCCGGCCGACTCCATCTCCTCGATCCGGCGGGTGTGGTAGAGGTGCGGCACGTAGACGCGGCAACCGACACCGGCCATCGACGCGGCGAGCGCCAGCGCGGCGCCGTAGTTGCCGCAGGTCGCCACCGTGACCTCCTCGAAGCCGCGCCTCAGAGCGTCGCGCACCTGGGCGAAGGCGATGCGGTCCTTCTGCGTGCCGGTCGGATTGCCGCCGTCGAACTTGACCCAGATCTGCCTCAGGCCGGAGTCGCGCTCCAGGTTCCGCGCCCGGGCCATGGTCGTGTCACCGACCTCGGAATCGACGATGTCGTCGAACGCCTCGAGCCGCTCCGCCAGCGGCGCCGAGCGATCGGCCGCAACGGCCCGCTGCTCGGCGAGATCGCCGGTGATGCCGCTCGGCCGAGCTGCATCCAAGGATGCTACGCTCGGCTCGACCTCGTCGCGACCTCCGGGCGACTGCTCCGAAGCGGATCTCTCCGATGGTCTGACGACGGGCATCGGCGCAGTCTATTCCAATTCACGGCGCCGTCAGTTCGGCCCGCTCTAACCGGAGCTCATCGCCGCCACCGCCTCGTCCTCGTCCGGGTAGACGTCGAAGACGGTGATGATCTGCGTCATGCGCAGGATCTCGGTGACGTTCGCCGGCACGCTGCACAGTGCCACCGTGCCACCCAGGTCGTCCATCCGGCGGTAGGCGGCGCCGAGCTCGGCCATGCCGGACGAGTCCATGCTCTTGACCTTGGCGAAGTTGAGCACGACGGCTCGCGAGCCGTCGTCGATCGCCGCATTGACGGCGTCGCGCAGGGCCACGTCGCCGCGGCCGATGGTGATCTTCCCCTCCAGATCGACGACCGTGACGCCTTCACGGGTTCTGGTCGAGACGTTCATCATTCCTCCTCTCCGGCCTCGTCCTGATCTCCAGCGACCGGCCGCTCCTTGCGCATCGTGACGTGCGTTCCCCCATCGAAGGCGAACGAGACCTCGTCCATCAGTTGTCGCATCAGGAAGATGCCCCGGCCGGCGCCCTTGAGGATGTTCTCGGGCGCCAGCGGATCGGGAACCTCCTCGACCTCGAAGCCCTCCCCCTGATCGCGGATGTGGACGGTGATGGTCTCGTCGTCGATCTCGAAGACCACCTCGGCGATCTTCTCCGGCTGCTGGCGGTTGCCGTGCTTGATGGCATTCGCGGCGGCCTCCCGGATCGCCAGCGTCATGTGCTCGGTCAGCGTCTCGTCGAAGCCGGCGAAGCGCAGACAGGCCTCGGTCACCGAATCGACGAGGTCGATATTGTCGTACTCGCTGGCCAGGCTGAGGTGGACCTTGCGCATCGATGGCGTCGAGCCGTGAGGCGGGGATGCCGTGCCCACCTCCTGGCGAGTTTCGAGATCGGCCGAAGCATACCATCCGGCGGCCGGCGATCCGAGCCCCGATGCGAGCCCTGGATCAGGAACCGAACGAGGCGGCGAATCCGCTCGGATCGTCGGCGATCGCCTCGGCCAGGATCCGGTCGAGACGCCCCTCGAGGCTCACCATGGTCAGCTCGACCTCGTCGAGCGCCACGACGTAGAGACTGCGAATGACACCCTCCCCGTCCTGCCGCACGAAGAGCCAGATCGACTCGCCGTCCTGCCGCGTCCGCACCATCAGGCTCCAGCCCGAGCGCTCGAGCGCGGCCACCAGACGCCTCGGCAGGGTGAGGTCGTCGAGCGACGGCAGGGAGACGACGCGATAGGTGCCGATGTCGATCCGGCGCACGGCGCGCAGCATCTCGAGATCCTCGTCTTCGTCCGGCATCGCCCAGCCGGCGAGACCGCGCACCATGCCGAGGGTCAGGCGCCCCAAGCGGAGATGGAACTCGCGCTCGAACTCGGCACCCGGCAGCTGGCGCTCGAGCTGGCTCGCCACCTCACCCACCGCAGGCGCGCTGCTGCAACCGACGGTGCCGAGCAGGAGGGCCAGACCGGCGAGCAGGCCGGCGAGCAGCCCGCTCAGCGAAAGTCCTTTCGCCGACTCCCTCATCTCGGCTCCCCCGCATCGTCGGCTGTCTCCTCGGTCGCCAGGCCGAGCTGCGGCAGATCGAGCGATTCGGCGAGGCCGACCAGGAGCTTCATGTCGAGCGGCCCGACGATGTTGACCAGCACGACGTCACCCGCCGGCTCCATCACCAGCAGGGCGAGCCCGACCATCTGCTCGCCGACCAATCGGGTGTAGACGTAGACCTCCTCCTCTTCCTCTTCGCGATAGCGCAGCATCGTCTGCCAGCCGTTGGCGTCGAGCCAGCCGGTCGCCTCGCCGAGCTCGACGCGCAGGCGGTCGAGATCGAGCTTCGCCGCCGGAGCACCGCGGACGCGGATGCCCTCCAGATTCCGCACCAGGGCGGCGAACTCGGGATCCTCCTCGGCCATCGCCGCGGCGACCAACGCCAACAGGCTGTCGCTCAGGTTGATCTCCAGGCTCAGGGCCTCGGCCGGCAACAGGTCGAAGCGCTCCAGGGGAAAGTAACCCGGGGCCTCCTCCAACGACCTCTGCGCGACCACCGGCGACGACGCCAGCAGGAGCGCGAGGAGAGCCCCCGCCCACCAGGAGTGCTCGTCGCCCCTCCATCTCCTATGGTTCCGATCCGATCTCGGTCTACGTCTCATGGCGACCCGACACCTCCTGCGGGCGCTGTCCGCCCGCGGTATCCTGCGGCGACACGGCGCCGAGGCTCCGTGCCGTAGCGCCGATCCAGCGCTTGGCGATGACCTCGTCGCGAATCTGTTCGCCGGTGCGACGGCTGACGGTGGAGACGAAGGCCAGCGCCCAGCGTGCCTCGGCAGCGGCCCGTTCGACCTCCGCCGTCGGGACCGTCGCCTCCTCGGTGATCACCGCCTCGGCGAGGTCCGCGTCGAGCGGCACCTCTTCGACTCGATCCGGCACCAGCCACAGCGCCGCAGCGACGACCGCCGCCAGTGCCGCGGCGACCGGCAGCGGCCGGAGCAGCGAGCGCCAGGCCGACCACCTCTCCCGATCTCGCGCGGCGGCACCGATCGACCGATTCGCATCCGATCGAGCGACGGCGAGCACCGCCTCGACGAC
>JAWVZD010000074.1:0-7406 GCA_033722395.1 Thermoanaerobaculia bacterium
AGGTCGGCAGGCGCCAGAGCCGCTCCCCGCTCGACTCCGCCGCCTCCAGGAGCTCGCCCGCGAGGCCGTCGTCGGCGGCGAAGAGGCCCGCTCCGTGGTGGCCGAGCGCCACCACGCAGGCGCCGGTGAGGGTGGCGAAGTCGATCAGATAGTCGGGTCGCTCCTCCGACGCCCAGGCCAGAGCATCGGCCAGCAGCATCCGCCCCTCGGCGTCGGTGTTGAGGATCTCGACCGTCTTGCCGTTGTAGCAGCGCACGATGTCGCCCGGGCGGTAGGAGGCTCCGTCTGGCATGTTCTCGGCCAACGGCAGGTAGACCGCGAAGCGCAACGGCAGCTCGAGCTCGGCCGCGGTTCGAGCGATGCCGAGCACGGTACAGGCGCCGCTCTTGTCGAACTTCATTTCGTCCATCGACGCGGCCGGCTTGATCGAGATGCCACCGGTGTCGAAGGTGACCCCCTTGCCGACCAAGGCGACGGTCGTCTCGCCCTCGCCCCAGGTCAGCCGCACGAGGCGGGGTCTGTTCGCCGAGCCGCTGCCGACCGCCAGGATGCCACCCATCTTGCGCTCCTCGAGGTGCTCCGGCTCGAGCACCGTCGCCTGCATACCGAGCTCTTCGGCGAGCTCCCGGGCTCTCTCCGCCATCCACGCCGGGGTGGCCCGGTTCGGCGGTGAGTTGGCGAGGTCTCGCGTCGTCACCACGCCCCGCGCGCTGGCCGCGGCGATCGGTAGCAGCTGGCGGTACCGGCTCTCCTCGCCCGGCGGAGGAAGCAGCGACAGTGACTCGATGCGCGCCGGCGAGCCGTCGCTCTTCTTGAACTCGTCGAAACGGTAGTCCAGCAGGGCGAGGCCACGCAGCAGCTGCTCGGCGCCGCCCTCGTCGGTCAACAGATCGTGCCGGGGTGCCACCACGAGAGCGCTCGAGCGATCGCGCGAGCGCAGCTCGTCGCCGATCCGCCGGAGCCACTTCGCCAGCGCGGCCGAGTCGAACTCGTCGCGTGCGCCCAAGCCGTGCAGGACGACCTGATGTGCCCCGTCGCCAGAGGTCTCGGCCTCGGCTCTCTGACCGCTCCGCCCGGTGAAGCCCGGTCGCTCACGGGCGCGCTCGAGTGCTCCGAGGACCTCTTCGGAGCCCTCGACGGACGGAGCCGGAGAGGCCTCGAAGATGCCGCCGACGACGAGGGCGTGGCGCGCTGGCACGCTCTTGGTCAGTCGAACTCGAAGCGGTTCTGTCATGGGGGGCCTCCTCGGTCGAGCCGTTCACGCACCGTTCCCGCTGCGCGACGTCGCCGGGAGTGTAGCAGGATCGAATCGGCGCGGTGACGATATGCTAGAGAGAATACGAGCGTCCCCGTCGCCTACTTTCATGCCCGAGAGACGCCCGAGCGCCCGGTCTGCGCGATGACACCTTCGAGGCTTCCCCGACAGCTGCCGGGTCCCTTCGTATTCCTCGATCCGAGCTCGGACGAGATCAACCGTCTGCGCAGCGTGCAGGAGCGCGCGCTGCCGCTGGCGCGCAAGATCTTTCTCGAAGACGAGGAGGCCACTCCGCTCACCGGCTTCCCGATCTTGATCTCGAGCCGTCTGATGGCGCTCGAGAAGGCGCTCGAGGAGTACATCGTACTGGAGGAGAAGGCCCAGTTCGAGCTCGCCCACCGTCGGCCGTTCGATCGTGCCCGTTACGCCGAGGCCTGGCAACGCTACTCCCGCCTGCTCGCCAGCGCCACCGAGTACACCGTCCTTTCGAGTTACGGACGTGCCTATCCGAACGTCTTCTGGCTGCGGCACTCCTCGGTTTTGGCCCGCACCATGAGCGGTACGTTGCGGCGTCTGGCGCAGATCGACTCCGCCTTCGCGCGAGAGCAGGGTGCGCGCATCCGGTACGTGGTCTTTTTCCACTATCTGGACCGGAGTCTCTCGCTGACCTATCGACTGATCCGCCGCTTGGCACGGCAGGTGGGCGAAGCCGAGAGCGACCTCTTCCCCGGCCTGCTGACGATCATGCGCGACAACGTGCTGATCTTCACCGAAGAGCAGATCAGCGAAGACCTGTCCGAGCTCGGCACCTATCTCGCCGGCCACCTAGGGGTCGACGGGAGAGACTTCCGCCAGCGCCTCGGCCGCACGAGGGAATGGCATCGGCAGCAGCTCGAGTCGAACGACGCTCTGCGGCGGGCGGTTCGAGACCTCCTCGACGCCGATCTGGTGGCGCGACCCGAACGGCTTCTCCACCGCCCCGGCTACGTGCGCTACCTGAGCTCTCTGGAAGACTACGACCCGGCTCGCCTCCTCGAGCCGGAGGGAATCGAGCTGTGGGAAGAGCTCCTGCCGACCCTCAAGGAGTACGAGCTCCTGCGCAGCTTCCAGCGTCTGGTGCTGCCGGTGACGCGGGAGGGTGAGCGCTTGGTGGCGACCGACCCCCGAACGCGCGGCACCGGCCTGCCGGCCCGGCGCCTCTACCTATCGATCACCACTCGGCCGCTCGATTTCATGACGCCGTGGGTCCTCGATCCCGAGGTCGGTCGGTTCGGCATGATCTACGACATCTCGCAGTTCTCGCAGTCGCTCACCGAGATGAAGCGCACCAGCCAGGTCGAGCAGGAGCGTACCTTCCAGATGATCTTTCGCTTCCAGCGGCAGGTGAACCAGGTCGCTTTCAATCGGCGCCTGAGGCTGGAGAAGTACCTCGGCGACGGGGCGCTCTACTCCGGCATCAACCGGCCGCACGATCTGTTGGTGGCGGCGCTCTACATCCAGCGGCTCTATCGCGAGGCGGTGGCGGCGGGGTTCCCGTTCGATCGCGGTCTCCGCATCGCACTGAACTTCGGCCAGTACCGCATGCTACCGATCCAGAGCAGCCAGCCGGGCGAGGCGGAGCGCTACGAGTTCTTCGGCCACGGCATCGTCGAGCTCACCCGGCTGATCACCGGCAAGACGATGCAGGAGATCGGCGAGATCAAGTCGCTGCTGGTCAGCCTCGGCTACTCGCCCGACAGCGTCGATCGGTTCTTCGCGCCGCTCGAGCGGCGTCACCGCGACGTCGTCAGTCGGCTCGAGGAGGGCCGCCGTTTCCGCGCCTACATCAACCCCAACGGCACACTGATCAACGAGGGCATCGTCGCCACGCGCCAGTTCGTCTCCGAGCTCGATCAGGAGGGTTCGATCGAGGCCCTGCACTCGGCGCGCGAGGAGAGTCATCTCTACACTGTGGTACAAGTACGCGACGGGGTCGACGAGGTGCTGGCCGGTTTCCGCAAGTTGGGGACGGCCGAGTTCAAGGGGCTCGGGCCGCTCGTGGTCTACGAAGTCGTCGGCAGCGAGCAGTGGACGGAAGACGATCTCGAGCCCTGCAACCACTCCGACCTGATCAGTGCCACCGAGGAGGCCTTCTCGGGTGTCCCGGTGGAAGACTTCTGAACCGACCGATTCGATCGACAGGAGGGACGATTCCATGACGGCGACCGTCTGGCAGACCGAGCTCCAGGGACTCCCGGCTCCGCGGCGGGGCAAGGTGCGCGACATCTACGACCTGGGGGATACGCTGCTCATCGTGGCGTGCGACCGTATCTCCGCCTACGACCACGTGCTGCGGCCGGGCATTCCCGGCAAGGGAAAGATCCTCAACCAGATGAGCAACTTCTGGTTCCGCGAGCTGTCCGACGCGGTGCCGAATCACCTGCTGGCGACGCGCGTCGACGACTACCCCGAGGCTCTGAAGCGGCATCGCGAGCAGCTCGAGGGGCGCTCGGTACTGGTACGCAAGGCCGAGGTCGTTCCGTTCGAGTGCGTCGCGCGCGGGTACCTGGCGGGGAGCGGCTACCGCGAATACGTCGCCGACGGTACGGTCTGCGGCATCCGCCTACCACCCGGTCTCGAGCGCGCCAGCCGGCTGCCCGAGCCGATCTACACCCCGGCGACCAAAGCCGAGAGCGGCCATGACGAGAACGTCGAGTTCGAGCACGTCGTCGCGGCGCTCGGCGACGAGCTGGCCGAGAGACTGCGCAAGCTGACGCTGACGCTCTATCGGCGCGGTGCGGAGCACGCCGAAGGCCGTGGACTCCTGCTGGCCGACACCAAGTTCGAGTTCGGTCGGATCGACGGCGAGATCGTGCTGATCGACGAGGTGCTGACGCCCGACTCGTCGCGCTATTGGGAGGCCGACCAGTGGCAGCCGGGCGAGGAGCCGGTGTCGGTCGACAAGCAGTACGTGCGGAACTGGCTCGATGCCAGCGGTTGGGATCACGAGTCGGAGCCGCCCGAGTTGACGCCCGAGGTGGTCGAGGGGACCCTCGACCGTTACGTCGAGGCGTTCACCCGCATCACCGGTCGGAGCCCGGAGCTGTAGACGGCGGCGCCGAACCGTCCAGTGAATGCTCGGAGACGGCGCGCCGCACGATGGCGATCGTCTCTCCGGCCTCGCGATAGAGCTTCGGGAGGCGGAGCCCCAGGTTGCACAGCAGCTCGTACGGCACCGTACCGGCCGTGGCCGCCAGCTCGGCGGCGTCGATCGAGGCGGCGCCCTGCCGTCCCAGGAGCACCACCTCTTCGCCTTCGTCGACCTCGGCATCGCCGAGATCGACGGCCAGCATGTCCATGCTGACGGCACCGACGACGGGGACGCGCCGCCCACCCACCAGCGCCGCGCTGCGGTCGCCGAGCCGCCAGGGATAGCCGTCGGCATAACCCACCGGCACGATGCCGACACGGCAGGGTCGCGCCGCCTGCCAGCGCCCGCCGTAGCCGACGCGCTCCCCCGGCGCCAGCCGGTGCACCTGGACCAGCCGAGCGGTCACCGACATGACGGGCCGCAGATCTCGATCCAGGCCGGCCGGGTCGTAGCCCAGCAGGGCCAGGCCCGGCCGAGCCACCGAGGCCCCGCGCCGTTCCTGGTGCAGCAGGGCGGCCGAGTTGGCGAGGTGGATCTCGAGATGTCGACGCGTCTCGTCGTCGAGTTCGTCGAGGAGCTCGGAGAAGCGGTCGAGCTGGCGGCGGTTCTGCGCGCTCTCGGGCTCCGACGCATCGGCGAGATGGGTCATCAGGCCGACCAGCTCCAGCGAGCGCGAGCGCCGCACCGCGGCGAGGACGTCGGGTAGATCGGCCGGCGGGATGCCGAGCCGGTTCATGCCGGTGTTCACCTTGACGTGGACGGGGAGGCGCCCGGCGATCGGCTCGTAGGCGGTCCAGGCATCGAGTTGTCCGGCGCTCGACACGGTCGGGACCAGCCGTTCGGCCTCCACCACCTGCCGCTGCTCCGGCAGGCACGGTCCCATGATCAGGATGTCGCCGGTGATGCCGGCGCGCCGCAGCTCGATGCCCTCCTCCACCAGAGCGACCGCGAAGCGCTCGACGCCGCGCTGCGCCAGGTGTCGGGCCACCCGAGCCGCACCGTGTCCGTAGGCGTCGGCCTTGACGACGGCGCGCAGGCCGGACAGGCCCTTGCTCCGCACCACCTCCTCGAGGCGCGCGAGGTTGGCAGCGAGCGCGTCCAGGTCGATGGTGGCCGCTGCGGCGCGGAGACTCGGAGGCCGCTGCAAGCTCAGAACGGCGGCGCGCTCGCATCCTGGCGCGCCTGCGACTTGAAGGTGGTGGTCTCACCCAGAAAGACGAGCGGGATCCGTCCGGTCTCGCCGTTCCGGTGCTTGGCGATGATCAGCTCCGCCAGCCCGCGGTTCGTCGGATCGTCGGGGTTGTAGACCTCGTCGCGGTAGATGAAAGCGACCAGGTCGGCGTCCTGCTCGATCGATCCGGACTCGCGCAGATCGGCCAGCTGCGGCCGGTGGTCCTTGCCGCGGCGCTCCGGTTGACGTGACAGCTGCGAGAGCGCCACGACCGGGATGTCGAGCTCCTTGGCGAGCTGCTTCAAGCCCCGGGTGATGGCCGAGATCTCGAGATTGCGGTTCTCGTAGCGCCCGCCGGCCTCCATCAGCTGGAGGTAGTCGACGATGATCAGCTCGAGGTCGTGCTCGGCCTTGAGGCGGCGTGCCCGCGAGGCGAGCTCCAACAGGGTCGGGTTGGCCGAGTCGTCGATGTAGATCGGCGCTCCGGAGATCTGCTTGACCTTCTGGATCAGGGTCGCCCAGTTCTTGTTCGACAGGTGTCCGGAGCGCAGCGGGCCGAAAGCGATGCTGGTCTCCGATGACAGGATCCGGAGCGCCAGCTCCGACTGACTCATCTCGAGCGAGAAGATCCCCACCGGTGCCTCTTCGCGGATCGCGGCATGCTGGGCGATGTTGAGGGCGAAGCTCGTCTTGCCCATGCCGGGACGTCCGGCGACGATGATCAGGTTGCCCTTGTTGAGACCACGCGTCTTGTCGTCGAAATCGACGAAGCCGGTGGCCAGCCCGATGAAGCCCTGAGCGGGCCGCTCCTCGAGGTCTTCGAGCGTCTGCTCGAAGACGGTCGACAGCGGGACGAAGCCGCGTCGGATCGCAAGCTCGCCGAGCTCCAGGATCGACTGTTCGGCCCGGCCGAGCGCCTCGGCCGCATCGAGGCCGCCGTCGAGGCAGTTGCGGGTGATCTCGGCGCAGGCGTCGATCAGACGTCGTCGGATCGCCCGCTCCTTGACGATCTCGACGTAGCTCTCCAGCCGGCCGAGGTCCGGCAGATCGAGATCGAGACTGGCGAGATAGGCCAACCCGCCGATCGCCTCGAGCTCGTTCTTCTGCTCCAAGCGGGCCTGCACGGTCCGCAGGTCGATCTCCGACTCGGCGGCCTGGACGTCGATCATCGCCTGGAAGATCTTGCGATGGCGCTCGTGGTAGAAGTCCTCCGCTCGGAGGCGCCCCGAGATCACCGCCAGCTGCTCCGGATCGAGCATCACTCCGGCCAGCACGGCGCGCTCGGACTCCTCGCTGTGCGGGAGGCTCTTCTGTTGTTGGAGGGCTTCGATCATCGCTGGGTGGGAGGCTCCTGATCGTGCCCCAAGACAGCCCCTCCGTCAAGGTCGGTACTCGAGGCCGCGCAGCCCCGCGGCGGCCCCGCCTGTGCGACAATCGTCGGTCGTGACGAACGACAGCGCATGGCCGCGTATCGGCACCGCCGCGGCCGTCCTTCTCCTGCTCGTGGCAGGCACGCCGGCGGAGCGCATCGCCGCGGGAGAGGCGGCGACCGCGCCACCGCCCGAGACTCCGTACGTCGTGGTGATCGGGACGGCCCAGGACGGCGGCATCCCCCACGCCGCCTGTGATGGCCCCTACTGCCGCGCCGCGCGGCGGAGCCCGGAGCGCGGCCGGCTGATCGCCAGCCTGGCGATCGTCCTGCCGAATGCCCAGGAGGTGCACCTGATCGACGTCACGCCCGACATCCGGCCGCAGCTCGATCGCCTGCGATCGGCGCGGCGTCCCCCGACCGACGGGGTCGATCGCTCACCCCTCGACGGGGTGTTCCTCACCCACGCCCACATCGGGCA
>JAWVZD010000075.1:0-7396 GCA_033722395.1 Thermoanaerobaculia bacterium
GGTCGAGATAAACCAGGCCGCCTGCGGCCTCCTCGACCCGCGGCGAGTGGGAGGTGGCGATCTCGAGCAGTGCCTGCGCAGCGGCGCGCTCGGACTCGCCGTCCCGTCCGCGCGCCACCAGATCGGGCAGCAGAGCCCGCGCCCGGGAGAGGCGCATGCCGGCGGTGACGCCCGCGGCGCGCGCCGGACGGGTGGCGGCGACGATGCGTGCCGTCGATCCGTTCCCCGTGACGACGGCGGTCGCCTGGTCGGCCAGCTCGGGCTCGCTGCGCAGCCGGGCGGCGAGTGGAAAGAGAGGGATCAGCAGGCAGAGGATCCGCACGGCTGGGTGGGCGGAGACGGGTGGCGAGCGATGTCGGGCGGTGCACAGAGCGGGCTGGCCGGAGAGGCGAAGGCGAACGTCGTCTCGGCGGGCTGCGGTGCGGCGTCGAGCTTCTCGAGCTCCAGACGTCCCGCCAGATGCCGCAGCAGGACGGGAGTGGATCGGCGGCCGATCCAGCTGGGCCGCGCCTCGTCCAGGTGCAGCACCGTGCGGGCGGCCGTGCCGCTGACTCGGTAGGGTGAGGCGACGAGGAGGATCGTCTCGCGCTCGTCGAGGGCCCGGGCGAGACGGCGCCAGGAGGCCTCGGCACCGCGTCCTCCCGGCACCGGCGGCACACCGAGATCGAGCACGACGAGGGGAAAGCCGGCGCCGATCAGCGCCTCCGCTGCCTGGAGCGCCGGCTTGAGGTGCGCCGGACGGGCCCAGAGCAGGCGTGCGGGGTCGACGCCGAGAGCGGTGGCGTTCTGAGGATCGAGGGCGTCTCCGAGGTCGACGAGGGCGCTCGCCTCACCGCGGGCGGTGGCGGCCGCCAGGGCGCCGAGCACGACCGAGAAGCGCCCGCTCGAGGAGCGGCCGACTAGCTCGACCATCTGCCCGCCGCAGAGCTCCCCGCCCAGCAGGCGATCGACCGGTGCGACGCCGAGGGTGCGTCCCTCGGTCGAGCGTTCGTCACGTCGCCGGGCGAGCTCGCGGGCCCTCAGCACCTGGCGCCGGAGGTGCGGGGGGATGGTGGCGAGGAGCCGGGCGGTCGAGGAGGAGGCTGCCATCGTCGTACGGTCGGAAGAGGAGAATCGAGGATAGGCGTAATCAAGGCGTAAGTCAACCGCATCATCCTCCGGTAACCACGGTATATCCTCCGTATAATTCCCGGATGACGTGCGGCCGCATACGCTCCGTCCGCCGATCGTTCGGGCGAGGAGCGATCGCCCTCCTGCTGGCGGTGTCGCTCTCTCCGTCGGCGTCCCGCGCCGCCGAGTCGCCCGCCGCCCCGTCCCCGCCGGACCGGACGACGGCCGGCCCGCCGGCTACCGACCCGGTAGCGGCCGACCCGGTACCGGTCGACCCGGAGACCACCGATCCGGTGCCGGTCGAGCAGTGGGGCGGTCTGCCGAAGGTGCGAGAGCAGTTCCCGCTCACCACCGGCTTCCTGATCCTCGAGCCCACCTCGGCCTTCGTCCTCCCCGCCGGTACGTGGCGAGCGTCGGCAGCGATCACCTGGAGCAATACCTTCACTGCCCAGCAGGATGTCGAGAGGGCGCTCGCGGCGCGCGCCGAGCGCTCGTCGTTCGAGCGTGAAGCCTTCGAGCGCTTCGCCGCGGCCGATACGGACGATCAGACCTTCTACCTCGATGCGCAGGTCACCCGTCTCGTCTTCGAGCTGTCGCGCGGCATCGGCCATGGACTCGAGCTGTCGCTCGCCGTACCGGCGGTCGAGATGCACGGTGGCTTCACCGACTTTCTGGTCGAGCCGTTCCACGACGCCCTCGGCTTCGACCAGGAGGGCCGTTCGGGGGTGCACCACGACGGGTTCGGGCTGTTCGTCTCGGGTCAGGGGCTCGAGCTGGCGATCGAATCGGATGTCGGGCCCAAGGTGGGCGACGTCGAGGTCGGAATCAAGAAGCGGCTGGCGGGTCGGAGCGCTGCGTGGTCGTTGCTGGTCGAGGCGGAGGCCAAGCTGCCGACCGGTGACGACGAACGGCTGATCTCCTCCGGCAGCGTCGACGTCGGGCTCGGCCTGGCGGCTTCGCGCTGCTGGCGGTCGCGGTGTATCCACGGCATGGTCGGAACGGTCTGGGCGGGCGCCTCCGACCGACTGGGAACCGACCGCCGGTCGATCCTCAACGCCGCCGTCGGGCTGGAGGAGAGGTTCTCCGAGCGCTGGCGCCTGACCGTGCAGGGAAGCTACTGGCAGAGCTATCTCGCCGGCATCGGCTTCGAGCACTTCGCCGAGGACACGGTGCAGCTCGCCGTCGCTGTGAGCCGGAGGATCGGTCCGCCGGTGGGCGGTGCGGGCGAGGTTCTCGTCGGCCTGAGCGAGAACGCCTTCAGCTTCAAGAACTCGGCCGACGTGAGCTTCCATCTCGGTTGGCAGCGGCGGTTCGAATGAGCCGGCGAGGCTCGCCGGTCGATCCTCTGAGCCCGCCCCCCGGGCCGCCGCCGCGGCGGACCCGGCTCGAGCTGCCCCCCTACCGGCACGTGCCCGGCCTCACCCCGCATCCGGTGACCCACCCCGACGGGCATTCGTACGGTGTTCGCGAAGAGCCGGTCGACCTCGCCGGACGGCGCCTGCCCGATGACTGGCGCCGGATGGAGGAGTACCTCTACGGCATCGACCTGTTCAATCGTGCCTACCTGTGGGAGTCGCACGAGGCCTGGGAAGGGGTCTGGCACGCCGTCGAGGGAGATCGGCTGGTGGCCGGCTACCTGCAGGGGCTGATCCAGGTGGCAGCGTCGCTCTTGCAGCATCACCTCGGACATCGCCGTGGGTCGCGCAATCTGCTGCGCAAGTCGGCCGCCAATCAGGCTGCGGCGCTCGACTGGCTCGCCGAGCGGGACCGGGGCCGATTCATGGGGATCGAGCTCGCCGCCTGGCGGCAGCGGGTCGAGAGCCACCTCGACGGTGTGGGTCCGTACCCGTTTCTCGAGCCGGCGGAGTAGAGCGGTTCAGCCGGCGAGTTCGAGGACCGAGATGCTGCCGTTGACGGTTCGCAGGCCGATGCGATTGGCGCCTCCGCCGTTCAAGTCGCCGTCCAGCCGGCGACGGCTGCGGGAGCTTTCGAGGGTGACCGGCAACTCGGTGCTGATCCGACCGTTCACCGTGCGGGCTTCGAGCCGGCCGCGGAGATCGTCCGGCAGCCGGAGCGTGATCGAGCCGTTGGTGGTCGACAGCTCGACGTCGGAGCGCTCCAGCCGGCTGTCGAGAGCGACGTCGATCGAGCCGTTGGTGGTCCGGGCGTCGACGTCCCCACCGGCGGCGCCGACCTCGATCCGTCCGTTCGTCGTCCGCAGCCGCTGCTCGCCGGACGGTCCGCTGGAGGAGACCCGGCCGTTCACCGTCACCACCTCGAGGGGCGCCGTCCGTGGCACTCGAATCTCGTAGCTCACCGAGGCGTCGACGTGGCGCCCCAGGAGCCAGGCGAGCACGCCGTTGGAGCTGCGCGGCAGTTCGGTCTCGATAGCGAGCCGGCCGGGCGAGCGCTCGATATCGATACGGATCTCTTCGAGCGCTTCGGCCGCTGCCTGCCGATCGCCCGATCGGGCGCGCTTCTCGGCGACGATCTCGACCTGGTCGCGGTCCCAGATGGTGACGCTGACGTTGCCGTTGGTGTTGCGGACCGCCACCGAGCTCGCGGGATCGACTTCGACGACGGTCTCGAAGCGCTCGCTGAGCGTTTCGGCTTGCGCCGCGATGGGGGCCATCGCGAGGATGGCACCGAGCGCCACGGCGGCGAGTGTCAGCGGGATCGCTGGGGTGGGAACGGGCGGCGGCGAGGTCGCAGTACGAACGGATCGGAGCTGCATCGGAATCCTCCTTCGATCGGAGCCGGTTCTGCTCTGGACTACGGAAGCTGGCGGCGAAAAGTTCCGCCGTGGCCCCTGGCGCGACCCGCGCGCACCGTTTACACTCGGACGGAATCCGACGACGGGAGCGACGAATGAATCCTCTGAAAGCCTTGAACGAGATCGGCCAGGCCGTCTGGATGGACTACATCCGACGCGACATGGTGCGTGACGGAGAGCTCGAACGTCTGGTGCGCGACGACGGTGTGACCGGTGTGACCAGCAATCCCGCCATTTTCGAGAAGGCGATCGGTTCGAGCTCGCTCTACGACGAGCAGCTGATGCGCCTACTCGCCGCCGGTGAACGCGATGCCGAGGCGCTCTACGAGGAGCTGGCGATCGACGACATCCGCCGCGCCGCCGACGTACTGGCCGGTGTCTACGAGTCGACGGGCGGCGCCGACGGCTTCGTCAGCCTGGAGGTCTCACCCCATCTGGCGTATGCCACCGAGGCGACCATCGAACAGGCACACGACCTGTGGCGCCGCGTCGACCGACCGAACCTGATGATCAAGGTGCCGGCGACGGCCGAGGGGATCCCGGCCATCGAGCACCTGCTGGCGAGCGGGGTGAACGTCAACATCACCCTGATGTTCTCGCTCGCCGACTACGAGGCGGTGGCACAGGCCTATCTGCGGGGTGTCGCCCGGGCGGCCGATCCTGCGAGCGTCGCCTCGGTTGCGTCGTTCTTCGTCAGTCGGGTCGACTCGAAGGTCGATCCTCTGCTCGACGAGATCGACAGCGACGCCGCGCGGGCGCTGCGCGGGACGATCGGCATCGCCAACTCGAAGCTCGCCTATCGCCGCTACCGGGAGATCTTCGAGGGTGAGCCGTTCGTCGAGCTGGCCGGCCAGGGCGCGCGCCCGCAGCGCGTTCTCTGGGCCAGCACCAGCACCAAGGACGAACGGTACTCCGACGTGCTCTACGTCGAGGCACTGATCGGTCCGAACACGGTCAACACCCTGCCACCGGAGACCCTCGAGGCGTTCCGCGATCACGGCACGGTCCGCCAGACGCTGACCGAGGGGGTGGACGAGGCCGAGCGCCGGATCGCCGCTCTGGAGGAGGTCGGCATCGACCTGTCGGCGGTGACGGACGAGCTGCAGAGCGAGGGGGTCGAGAAGTTCCGCCGTCCGTTCGATCAGCTCCTGGCCACCCTGGAAGCGAAGCGGGCTACGCTGCTCGAGGGCGTCGGCGCCTGAGTCCGATGCGGCCGGCGCGCCTCGAGCTCTCGGCGGGCTCTCACGGCGACGCGGTGCGGCGGCGGCTCGACGCCTGGCGGCGAGAGTCGGTTCCCAACCGTCTGGCCGCTCGCGATGCCGATCTCTGGGCGTCGGCGGCGTCCGAGGAGGCAGAGGATCGTCTCGGTTGGATCGACCTGCCGCGCACCGGCGAGGAGACGCTGGGCGACTGGCTCGGCTTCGCCGCCGCCGAGCGGGCCGCCGGCATCGATCGGGTCGTGGTGCTCGGCATGGGCGGCTCGAGCCTCGCTCCGGAGGTCTTCGAGCGCGTCTTCGGCGGCGAGCGCCCGGTGGTCGTCGTCCTCGACAGCACGCATCCCGACGCCGTCCGGCGTCTCGACGAGAACCTCGACCTCGAGCGGACGCTGTTCGTCGTATCGAGCAAGTCGGGGAGCACGGTCGAGACCCTGTCCTTGTTCCGGTACTTTTGGGAGCGCGCCTCGCGCAGCGGTGACCGCGGACGCCACTTCGTCGCCATCACCGACCCCGGGAGCCCGCTCGAGGAGCTGGCGAAGCGGCTCCGATTCCACCGCATCTTCGCGGCGCCACCGGACGTCGGGGGTCGATACAGCGCGCTGAGCGCCTTCGGTTTGGTGCCGGCGGCGTTCACCGGAGTCGACCTCCGCTCTCTCGTCGGGCGCGGGCGATCGGCCCTCGCCGATCTGGAAGGAGGTTGGAGCCGAGCGGCGTCGATCGTCGAGCTCGGAGCCTTCCTGGGTGAGCTTGCGCGGGTCGGGATCGACAAGCTGACCCTGGTGACCGCACCGGGTCTGGAGTCGTTCCCCGACTGGCTCGAGCAGCTGGTGGCGGAGAGCACCGGCAAACAGGGCCGAGGAATCCTGCCGGTGGTGGGCGAAGCGCTCGCCGAGCCGTCGACCTACGGCCCGGACCGCCTCTTCGTGGGCATCCTGCTCGATGGCGAGCGCGGCGGCTCGCTCGAGAGGAGCTTGAAGCGGCTGGCCGCGGCGGGCTTTCCGGTCGCCCTCACCCGGCTCTCCGACCGGCTCGACCTGGGCTACGAGATGGTCCGCTGGGAGATCGCCGTGGCTCTGGCCGGCTCGGTGCTCGCCATCGATCCGTTCTCACAGCCCGACGTCGAGCGCGCCAAGCGCCTGGCACGGGATCTCATGGCCGGCGAGACCGAGGTGCTGCGCGCCGTCGAGTCGATCGAGCGCCGGAGCGTCGGCGAGGTGACGACAAAGGATCTGGACGACTGGCTCGAGGCCGACGAGGTCGAGTACGTTGCGATCTGTGCGTACCTGCCGTCCGACGAGGAGACGGCGGATCGGCTCGCTCGATTGCGTCACGTGCTCGGCCGACGATCGGGGCGTCCGGTCACGGTCGGCATCGGACCGCGTTTCCTGCACTCGACCGGCCAGCTCCACAAGGGCGGGGCGAAGGGTGCTCGGTTCCTGCAGCTCATACAACCGGCGCAGCGGGACCTGCCGATCCCGCAAAGCGAGGGCTCGTTCGGAGAGCTCGTCGCGGCGCAGGCGGACGGCGACGCGGCGGCGCTCGTCGAGTGCGGCCAGACGGTGCTGCGAATCGAGCTCGGCGAAGCGGTCGATCTCGATCGGCTGATACGACGCGTGGAGGGTTCGGCATGAAGATCGGGATGATCGGTCTGGGTCGCATGGGGATGGGGCTTTCGGAGCGGCTGCTCGACGGCGGACACGAGATCGTCGGCTTCGACCACGAAGCCGAGGCGCTCGGTCGTTTGGAGGAGGCGGGTGGACGAAAGGCGGGGTCGCTCGAGGGGCTCGTCGAGCAGCTGGAGTCACCGCGGATCGTCTGGATGATGCTGCCCGCCGGCGGTGCCGTCGAGTCGACCACCGCCGCTCTCGAGGTCCTGCTGGAGGCGGGCGACCGGTTGGTCGACGGGGGGAACTCGAACTACCGCCGCACGATCGAGCGGGGGCGCCGTCTTCTCGGCGCCGGGATCCACTTCGTCGACGTCGGAACGAGCGGTGGTGTCTGGGGTCGCGACGAAGGGTACTGCCTGATGATCGGCGGCTCGGACGAGGCCGTCGAGCCGCTGCACCCGTTGTTCGAGCGGCTCGCACCCGCTCCGGAGCGTGGTTGGGCGCACGTCGGGCCGAGCGGCGCGGGGCACTTCGTCAAGATGATCCACAACGGCATCGAGTACGGCCTGATGCAGGCCTAGGCCGAAGGTGTCGGCATCCTGCGCCGCAAGCAGGAGCTCGAGCTCGACCTCGCCCAGGTGGCCGAGGTCTGGCGACACGGCAGCGTGGTGCGCTCGTGGCTGCTCCAC
>JAWVZD010000076.1:0-7384 GCA_033722395.1 Thermoanaerobaculia bacterium
GCGGTTTGTGCCAGTCGGACGACCTCGCGCGCCAAAGCGGTTGGCTTCGGCACCCCAGGGCGCGCCCCGCGCTCAGTCGCCGACGATCCACAAGGTGAAGCCCCAGCGGTCGCGCCGCAGGTCCTGGATCGACGACGCCACCCCCAGGCGCTCCCGGTCGAGGAAGACCACCGGCACGTACTCCCCAGCCGGCGTGCGGCCCGGATCGTCGCCTTCGACCTCGTTCCAGGCGTCGATCTGGAACGGCTCGGCGCGGCGCACGACGAGCTCGGCGCCGGCATCCTCCGGCACCTCGATCGTCACGACCCTCACCGCCAACTCTTCTCCGGAGCCGACGAACCAGGTCGCGGCCAGCTCCCCGGCGGCACGCGCCACCAGGTAGGGGAAGTACGCCGCAGCCGACTCCTCGAGGACGGTCCAGAAGGCCCACGTTTCGCCCCGATCGAGCGAGCGGGCCAGTCGCACCCGCGAGCCTTCGCTCCACAGCGAGTAGAGTGCTCCTGCGGCATCCCAGGCGATCGGCTCGACCCAACGGGGGACGGCCTCGGGATCGGTCGCATCCCAGATGCGCTCTCCCGGTGCCTCGTGCTTCGTCCAGGTCCTGCCGCCGTCGGTGCTGACGGCGACCAGATCGACGCCCGGGAAGAACCGGTTGCCCGAAGCGCCCACCGGCGTGATCCGCACCCCGACGTCGCCGCCCGGCCCCACCGCCAGGTGACTCGAACCACCCTCCGGGTGGATGCGCTCGCGTTCGGTCCAGGTGCGGCCGCGGTCGGTCGACACCGCGTGGCTCACCCCCCGATCGTCGTTCCAGACGACGTGCGCCGTGCCGTCCGGGGCCACGCCCACCCACGGGCGGTCGTCGAAGCGGGTCTCGGAGAGGCGGGTCCAACTCCACCTCTTCCCCAGGTCGTGGCTCACGCCGACGGCGATGTGGGTCCCCTCGCGCCTGCTGCGGTCGAATCCCATCACCAAGAAGTAGAGGGTGCCGTCCGGCCCGACGGCCAGGTCGACGTCCGAGTTGCCGGCCGCCCCGTCCTCGCTCGTACCAACGTCGACCCGCGACCAGGTAGTGCCCCCCTCGGTGCTCTTCCAGAGCCGCGGCGGTGCTTCGGGATCGGTGCCGGTCACCTGCGAGCCGTAGCCGGCGACGAACAGCGTGCCGGAGGGGTGGCGCACCACCATCGGCTCGCGCGCTAGCTCGTCGAGCACGTGGATCGGCTCGCTCACCACGAGGTCGGCGGCGGCTGCCGAGGAGATCCCCAGCGCCATCGCGAAGATCCCCGGCCAACCCCTCCATCTCGACAGTCGTTCCATCCCGGACCTCCTTCCGGTGCCCGAATCCGCTTTCGATGTCCGCCCGCCCACCGAGGCCGGCCCTTTCACCGGCGCGGGTCGACGTATCCGCCAAAGGATAGACGTTTCCCTCGCCTCTGTCGCGATCCGGTCCGACGAGTAGAATCGCCGGCATGACCCGCTCCCTGCGCACCCTGCTCTGTCTCGCCGTTCTGCTGACGTCCGTTCCCCTCCTCGCCGACGAGACGCGCGATCTCCTCGTCGCCGCCCGCTCGGGCGACCTCACAGAGGTCCGCCGGCTGGTCGATAGCGGCGTCGACCCGAATGCCTCGGACGACTGGGGCACCACCCCACTGGCGCTCGCAGGGATGGCCGGGGCGATCGAGGTCGTCGATTTCCTGCTCGAGCACGGCGCCGATCCCGACGCGCGTGAGCAGTTCTTCGGCATGACGGTGCTCGATGCGGCACTGTGGAAGGGGGCGCCCGACTTCGCGGTCGCCAAGCGACTCCTCGCCGCCGGCGCCGACGACCGCGGCACGGCGCTCGCCTTCGCACTGCGGACGGGGAACCTCGAGCTCGCCCGCGCCGCTATCGAGGCCGGGCCGATCTACGAGTTCGAGCTGGCCGAAATCCGCCAACGGATCGGCGAACTCGGTACCGAGACTGGGGACGAGATGGGCGAGGTCCTGGCGGCTGTCGAGACGCGGCCCGACCCGCCGGCTCCCGCCTACGGCGAGAAGGAGCTCGTCGCCTTCACCGGTGAGTTCGAGAGCGCCGAGCCCGAGATGCGCCTCGAGATCGCCCTCGCGGACGGCACCCTGGTGCTCGAGCGCGAGGGAGCCCGATCGCCGCTCGTCGCCGTCCGGGAGCGAACCTTCCGCAGCGAGGGCGGCGTCGAGGTGAGCTTCTTCGGCCGCGCCGGAACGGTCGAAGGGATCTCCGTCGAGGTTCCCGGAGAAGATCCGGTGCGGCTCCGGCCCGGGCTCGGCGAGCTGGTCGAGGCGCCCGAGTTCCCGGCCTTCGAGCCGCCGGCGGAGCCGACCGTTCATTGGCCCGGCTTCCGCGGCGCCAACCGCGCCGGCATCGGCGACGGCGCCGATCCGCCGGTCGACTTCGATCTGGAGACCGGCGAGGGCGTCGCCTGGCGCGTCGAGGTGCCGGGGCTCGCCAACTCGTCGCCGATCGTCTGGGGCGACACGGTCTTCCTGACCACCGCGGTCGCCGAGGGCGGCAGCGTCGCGCTGCGAACCGGCCTGACCGGCGCCGGCGACGAGGTCGAGGAGGCGAAGGAGCACCGCTGGCTGGTGCTGGCCTACGACAAACGGAGCGGCGAGCTGCTGTGGGAGTCCGAAGTGGGGCGCGGCATCCCGCTCACCAAACGCCACTTCAAGGCCACCCAGGCCAACTCGACGCCGGCCACCGACGGCGAGCACGTCGTCGCGGTCTTTCCGACCGCCGGTCTGGCCTGCCTCGGCACCGACGGCTCGATCCACTGGAAGCACGAGCTCGGGGGGCTCAACGCCGGCGGCTTCAACGACCCGGGCCTGCAGTGGGGCTTCGCCGCCTCGCCGATCCTCCACGACGGCAAGGTGATCCTGCAGGTCGACATCCACGACGGGCCGTACATCGCCGCCTGGGAACTCGAGAGCGGTAGGGAGCTGTGGCGCACCGAGCGGCCGGACGTGGCTCCGTCGTGGGCGACACCGGCCGTCTGGGAGACGCCCGACGGCGACGAGCTGGTGACCAACGCCTCGATCATCCGCGGCTACGACCCGGCCACCGGCGAAGAGCTGTGGAGCCTGTCGCCGACCTCGGTCCAGGTGGTCGCCTCGCCGGTCACCGGCGAGGAGAACCTCTTCGTCTCCTCAGGCTACCCGCCGGCGCGGCCGATCTACGCCGTCGAGCCCGGCATCCGCGGCGACCACGAGATCGACTTCTCCGACCCCGACCCGGCGCTCGCCTGGGCCGAGTCGCGCGGCGGCGCCTACATGCCGACGCCGCTCCTCTACCGGGGGCTGCTCTACATCGTGCACCACAACGGCCGGCTCGCCGCCCACGATCCGGCGACCGGCGGGACTGTGCTCCGGGCCCGCTTCAGCGAGGGTGGCACCTGCACCTCCTCGCCGGTGGCGGCCAACGGAGTCGTCTACCAGGGGACCGAGGAGGGCACCCTCTACGTTTTCCGCGCCGGGCCGGAGTACGAGGAGCTGGCGGTGCACGACTTCGGCGCTCCACTGATGGCGACGCCAGCGATCTCCGAGGGGATGCTGCTGGTCCGCACCCCGAGCGAGCTCATCGCGCTCCGGCGCCCCGTCGAAGTGCCAGCCGAGCGCCCAGCCGAGCACCCGGTCAGCGGCGAGGACGACGCCACAGAGACCCCTCTCGCCGCGAACTAGACGCGCGGCACATCCGCCGAGCTGCTCGAGCCGATCGCCAGATGGCCGATCGCCATCGGCTGGATGCCCGTACCGCCTCCACGGGAGGTCCGCGCCCGATGACACGGCTGTGACACAAACGCCCTCGCCGACTGATATCAAAGAGTCCTCGGGGCTGTTTCGCGATCGATGCGATGCGATGCGCCCACGCGTCACCCTTCCCCGCCCACTCGATGACCGACGCCAAGACGACAGAGACAGCCGCCTCGCGGTCCTTCCTCGGCACGCTGGCCTTCACGGTCTTCCTCGACCTGGTCGGCTTCGGCATGATCCTGCCGCTGCTGCCGTTCTACGCCGAGCGCTTCGGGGCGACCGCGTTCGAGATCGGGCTCCTCTTCGCCGCCTACAGCCTGGCGCAGTTCGCTCTCTCCCCGATCTGGGGTCGGTTGTCGGATCGGTGGGGGCGGCGGCCGCTGCTCCTCGGTTCGATCTGCGGCGGCTTTCTGGCCTACCTGCTGTTCGCGGCCGCCTGGAGCCTGGCGGCGCTCTTCGTGGCTCGTCTGGCGGCCGGTGCGGCGGCGGCCAACTACACCATCGCCCAGGCGTGCGTCGCCGACACCACACAGCCGCACGAGCGCGCCAAGGCGATGGGCTGGCTGGGCGCCGCCTTCGGCATGGGCTTCATCTTCGGGCCGGCTCTCGGCGCGCTTTCGAGCCGCTGGGGTGTGGTGGCCGTGCCGCTCACGGCCGCGGCGCTGACGGCGCTCAACTTCGTCTTGGTCTGGGCCAAGGTCCCCGAGTCGCTACCGCGCACGCGCCGTGCCGCGAGGGAGCCCGCCGAAGGCCGTTCGACTCGGCGCTACTTCGGAGCCGGAATGCTGCGCGACGTCGGTGAGAACCGGTCGCTCCGCTCCCTGCTGGCGCTCTACGGTGTCGTCATCTTCGGGTTCTCGGCGATGGAGGCGACCCTGGCGCTGCTGTGCGAAGAGAGGCTCGCCTTCGGCGTTCGCGAGACCTCGTGGCTTTTCGTGTTCGTCGGCGTCGTGATCGCCACCGTGCAGGGAGGCCTGATCGATCGCGTCGTGACCCGCTGGGGTGAGGGGCGTGTCCTGCTCGCCGGACTTCTCGTCATGGCGGCGGGCCTCGTCCTCTTGGCGCAGGTCGAGTCGGTCGCTCGGCTGCTGCTGGCGACCGGTCTCCTGGCGCTCGGCTCGGGCCTCTTCAACCCGACCTCGTTCAGCCTGCTGAGCCGACTCGCTCCCAGCGACGCGCAGGGCGGGGTTCTCGGCCTGGCACGATCGTGCGGCGCCTTGGCACGGGTCGGCGGTCCGATCTGGGGCGGTTGGTCGTTTCACCATCTGGGCTCGATCTGGCCGTTCCTGAGCGCCGGCAGCCTGCTCGCCGTGATGGCCTTCGTCGCCCTGCGCCTCCTGCCCCGTTTCTGGATCCAGCTCGAAGGAGCCGACTGAGATGGCCGACGAAGCGATGAACCTCTACGCCTCCGAACCGCCGTTCGAGCACGGCGAGATTCCCGCCGTCGGCGTGCTGCTGGCGAATCTCGGCACACCCGACGCGCCGACGGCGCCGGCGCTACGCCGATATCTGCGCCAGTTTCTCGGGGACCCGCGCGTCATCGAGATCGCCCGTTGGAAATGGCGCCTGATCCTCAACCTGTTCATCCTGCCGTTCCGGCCGCGACAGTCGGCCGCCCTCTACCGGACGATCTGGCGCCAGGACGGCTCGCCCCTCCTCACCACCACGGTCAGTCTCGGCGAAGCGATCTCCGAGCAGCTCCGGCGCCGGGTCGCCTCTCCGATCCACCTGGCGGTCGGCATGCGCTACGGCGAGCCCTCGATCCGCCGCGCTCTCGACGAGCTGCGGCAGAAGCGCTGCGACCGGATCGTCGTGCTGCCGCTCTTCCCGCAGTACTCGGGCACCACGGTGGCCTCGGTCTTCGACGCCGTGGCGGCGGAGCTCACGCGGTGGCGCGTCGTGCCCAGCCTGCGCACGATCCACCAGTACCACGACCACGAGGGCTACATCGGCGAGCTCGCCGCCTCGATCCGCGAGCGGTGGGAGGCCGAGGGGCCGCCGGAGCGGTTGCTCTTCTCCTTCCACGGCATCCCCGAGCGCTACTTCGCCGGCGGCGACCCGTACCACTGCCAGTGTCACAAGACCGCCCGGCTGGTGGCGGAGCGCCTCGGGCTCGTCAGCGAGCGCTACGAGGTCGCTTTCCAGTCGATCTTCGGCAAGGAGGAGTGGATCAAGCCGACCACCGACGTGACCGTCCGGGCGATGGCGCGGGCCGGTATCCGCAGCCTCGACGTCGTCTGCCCCGGCTTCGCCGTCGACTGTCTCGAGACGCTCGAGGAGATCGACGAGCAGAATCGACACTTCTTCCTCGACAACGGCGGCGAGCGATTCGGCTACATCCCCTGCCTGAACGATCGGCCCGGGCACGTCGAGGCGCTCAGTGGCCTTCTGCTCGACAACCTCGGAGGCTGGGTCGCCTCTCCGGACGAGTGGGATGCGGCCGAGATCGCGGCAGAAGCCGCCGCCTCGCGCCAGCGTGCCGAGGCGCTCCGCCGGCGTGGCTGTCCCGCCGATGCCGGGTACGGGGCGGGCGGAGCCTGAAAGGAGCTGGTGCATCCATGGAGAGAATCGGACTCGTAGGAGCCAACTCCCGCACCAAGAGCGCCGAGCTGGTGGCGAATCTGACGCTGCCCAAGAGTGAGCGGGTCGCCCGCCTGCCATCGCTCGCGGCGGAGATCGGGGTCACCGAGCTGATCTACATCGGCACTTGCAACCGGGTGGAGATCGCCTTCCTCGGCGACGGCAGGACCGACGTCGGGGAGTACCGGCGGCGCGTCTTTGGCGCTCTTCTGAACCGCGCTCCCGAACCCGGCGAGGCGGAGCGATCGCTCTCGGCCTGGGTCGGCGAGGGAGCGGTCGAGCACCTCTTCCTGGTCGCCGCGGGCCTCGACTCGGCGCGCCTCGGCGAGCGCGAGATCCACCACCAGGTGCGCGAGGCGCTGGAGATGGCTCGCCAGGCCGGCGTCTCGGGAAGCCTGCTCGACCACGTGCTCACCAAGGCCCTCACCGCCGCCGGCCAGGCGCGTCGGCGCAGTCCCGACGGTGACCAGCCGGCCTCGCTGGGCGACATCGCCGTCGAGCACCTGCTCGATCGGCTACACGAGACCCCGGGGGCCGCGGCGATCGTCGGCGTCTCGCCGATGACCCGCCACTGTGCCGCTCGACTCGCCGGGAGCGCCTCGCGACTCCTGGTGGTCAACCGCAGCGCCGAGGCCGGCGAAGGCCTGGCGCGGGAGGTCGGCGGAGAGTATCGTTCTCTCGACGCCTTCCGCGAGCAACCGGACGAGGTCGAGGCTCTCCTGGTCAGCACCGGAAGCCCCGACATCCTGTTCGGCCGGCCGGAGCTCGAGCGCCTGGCGGCCCGCACGCCGAGCTGCGAGCCGCCGCTGGTGGTCGACATGTCGGTGCCGCCGAACACCGATCGAGCGGCGGCCGAGGCGGTCGGCGTCGATCTGGTCGACATGGATGCGATCCTCGGCGAGGCGAGCGCCGATCGGGAGGCGCGCCTGTGCGAGCTCGCACCGGCGCGTCAGCGCATCGACGAGAGCGTCGCGCGGCTGCGCAAGAGCATGGCCGAGCGGGCGATCTCGCCGGTCATCGCGCGCCTTCATCAACGCTAC
>JAWVZD010000077.1:0-7351 GCA_033722395.1 Thermoanaerobaculia bacterium
AGGTGGTCGCGAGCCGTCGATACGATCTCGCCGCCCTGGTGTCGCACCAGCTGGCCCTCGCCGACGGCGTCGAGGCGTACGATCTCTTCGCCCGCCGACGCGACGGCTGCACGAAAGTCGTCCTGTACCCCTGAGGCGTCAGCCCGCGGAGCCGGAAGAGTCCGGTCGCGCCTCACCACCGTGGCTGGCGGTGACCTCGGCCGCTGCACCCTGCTCCACGACAGGCGCCGGCGGACGCGGAGGCGGCTTGTAGAGCGACACCAGACATCCTCCCACAGCGGCCAGAACGATCCCGGCCAGGAACTGCCATCGGAGCGCTCCCCATCCCCCGGTCGGCGGGTGCCAGAGTAGGCCGACGACGGCGTTGACCACCGGGGCGCCGGCGAAGACGATCGACATCACCACAGCGGGCGAGCCCTGGGCACCGAACGCGAGCAGCACCCCGAACGCACCGACGGCGCCGACCGCTCCGGCCGCCAGCGACCAGGCGGCGCCCGGGAGCGGGAAGCTCCAGCTCGCTCCCGAGGTCTTGAGGACCAGCAGAGGCGCCAGCACGGCGGTGACGAAATAGGCCACACCGACGAACAGAAACGCCTTGTAGCGACCGTGCTCCGGGTCCCCCATCGCCACCTGCCCACTGTGCAGGAAAAGGCCGTAGACACCCCAAGCGATGACCGTCAGGATCGCAAAGACCAACCACGTGAATCCAGAGCTCTCGATCGCCATCGACACACCTTTCTTCGGACGGGCCGTCATCGACCCGCCGCCGATTGTAGCCTCGTCGGCTGGCTCGCAGCGCGGCTAGGGCGTTTCGGCCGCGGCGATCTCGTCTTTGTGGGCGATCAGCAGGTGACTGCCGATCCACTGCGCCAGCACGCCTTCCGGGATCGTCCTGGCGTGCACCGTCAGGTCGAGCTCGCTCTCACCACGCAGTACACCGAGGACGATGTCGTTGCCAGGCAGGAGCTTCTCCTTGGCTCGTCGGAGCTCCTCCTCCGAGGCCGTGGCGTAGTCGACGCCGGCGAAGCTCAGGAGAACGTCGCCCGGCTGGATGCCGGCTTCCTCCGCCGGGCTGCCGGGGATGACCTTCAGAATGCGCGGTCGGTCGCGGTCGGAGTAGTCCATCTCGAGGCCGATCCAGCCTCTGTTCTCGAACGCCTCGGCCATCGCCTTGACGCAGACCAGGGCATCCTGATCGCACCGCTTCGCCTCCTGACCCGTCGCCGGAAAGGTGGCGAGCAGAAGCGCCGCTCCCGCGATCCAGGCTCTCAGCTGCAGATGTCTCATCATCGTGACCTTCCCAAGAATCGTCCGAGATCGCTCACAAGCAGGTCTCGTACGGATCGTTCTCGAATCGGCAGTCGGACTGGTAATACCCCTCGCTCTCGAGCGTCGGAACGACCGGACCGAAGAGTCCGAACTCGAGAATCGACTCCGGGCCCTGTCCGCCTCGTCGGATGCGCTGCGACTCCGAGGTACCGGGGCGCGGCGTGACGTCGGCCGGAGCTTCGGGGGTCCGCAACAACGCGCCGCCTTCGCCCTGACGCCCCTGCGACGAGCGCCCGATCGTCGGAGCAGCCTCCAAATCGCCGGCAGCCTCGTTGCCACAGGCGCCGGCGGCGCACAACAGAAGCACCGCACCGCACCGTACACCCAACCGGACCACCCGCTCGACGACGCTCCACATACGCTGTATACGAGTCTACCAGTCGCTGGTTGCGTCGGCGAGGCCTTCCGACGACTGCTCGAGGCGTTCGGAAGGCTCAGAAGGAGACCGAGACTCCGGCGCTGATCGACCGGCCCGACAGGTCGAGCGCTCCCAGGCCGGCGAAGTCCTCGTCCAGCTCGTCGTCAGCGCGTCGCCAGCGCGCCTCGGCGAACAGCCCGACGCTGCGACCGACCGGTATCTCGACACCGAGCAGGAAGAAGTAGCCAAAGGCCTCGCCACTCGCCAGGAACGTATCGCGGAAGATCACCGACGACTGAGGAGCGAAGTCGATGAACTCGCCGTCCTCCTCGAGCTCCCAGCTCACCAGGCTGCCACCAGCGCCCACGTACGGCATCAGCGCGGCCCGCCGCGACAGGAGGTGGAACACCACCCCGAGGTCGAGCCAGGCCTGGTCGTGTCGTGTCAAGTGGGAGATCTCCCCTCCCTGCGCGTCGACGAAGTCGCGGTAGCTCTGGGTCTGCTCGCCCTCCCAACCGCCGACAGAGAAGAGCACGCCCGTTCGCGCCGACACGAAGTACAGGAAATCCACCGAGAGAGTGAAATCCTCGAACTCGTTGGCGTCGGCGAAGAAGTCGATCTCCTTTTCGTCCCAGTACTCCGACTCGCCGTCCGGCTCGAACGCCCCGGCCGAGGCCCGGAGCATCGCCTCGCCGGGATAGTGGCCGACCGGATCCTGCGCCCGGCTCTGCGCGGCCCCGGTCGCCAGCAGGCCGAGTCCGACGATGACGATTCGTACGATCGATCTCATTTCGTCCCCCGTTTCTCGTCGTGGTGTCCCTACAACTCACCTCCGGAGCAACGACGATGCCAGGTCGGCGCGAGCCGGCGATCCGCCGCTTGAGCCTCCTCCCGGGCGGTTGCGGACGACATCGAACCCTACCCCCCGGCCACCCCTGCGGAGTCCCATCGACGCGGAACCACTCATCGTCCTCTTTCGAGGACGCGTCCGGTCGCTTCCGCGCCCTGCGGGCCGTGCTACCATGCCCTCGTCTCTCCCCACCTCGAGACCGTCCCATCAGACTCGCCAGCGCAATGTTGAAAACCCGGTCGGCCCGTTCCGCGGAGTTGGCGCAGAAGGCGCTCGACCTCCTGGACGAAGGGATCTTGGTCTTCGACCGGCGAGATCGCCTGTGCCTGATGAACCGCGCCGCCGAGTCCGCGATCGGCATGCCCCGTCAGGAGGTGCTCGGTCGGGCGGTGCGAACGGTCCTCGAGCGTCTGCGCGGGCTCGCCGCCAGACCAGGTGATCTGGAGGCGATGGAGCGCCACCTCGACGACACCACGAATTCGGTCTCGCTCGAAGTGCGACTGACCGTGGGTCACCGTCTGCGGATCGTTGCCCGGCCGATGTTCGACGCAGACCGGCCCGCAGGACGGCTGTGGCGCCTGCGCCGGCTCGGCACCGACAGACCGGCCGAAGATTCGGCCGCTGGGGC
Source organism: Thermoanaerobaculia bacterium (assembly GCA_033722395.1). Taxonomy (GTDB): domain Bacteria; phylum Acidobacteriota; class Thermoanaerobaculia; order Multivoradales; family JAHEKO01; genus JAWVZD01. Next base: position 3,166 of record JAWVZD010000077.1, read on the forward strand.
AACGGCCGAGGTGCGGGCGCTCGACAGCTTGGGGGTCCTCGCGGGCGGTGTCGCGCACGACTTCAACAACCTCCTGTCGACCATCCTCGGACACACCGAGCTCGGCCTCGAGGACGTCGACGCCGACTCCGAAGTGGCGGAGTCTCTGCGCTCGATCGCCCGTGTCGCCGAGCGCGCCAGCCAGCTGACCCAGCAGATGCTCGCCTATGCAGGCAAGGGAACCGTGCTGGTCGAGCCGATCGACCTCTCCCGGGTGGTCCGCGACGTGCTCGAGCTCCTGTCGGTCTCCCTCCGGCCCGGAGTCGAGCTCGCTGTCGCCCTGGCCGACGATCTGCCGCCGATCATCGCCGACGCCGTACAGATCCGACAGGTGGTGATGAATCTGGTGCTGAACGCCTCCGAGGCGCTCGAGGAGCGAGGTACGATCGAGATCTCCACCGGCGTCCACCGACTCGGCGAGCGGGAGATCGCCGCCGGCACGGCCGACGCCGGGATCTCACCGGGCGAGTTCGTCTATCTCGAGGTCGCCGATTCCGGACACGGCATCGACGAGGCGACGCTGGAGCGCATCTTCGACCCCTTTTTCTCCACCAAGTTCACCGGTCGGGGCCTCGGCCTGGCCGCCGTCCACGGCATCGTGCGCGGTCACGGTGGCCTCGTTCGCGTCGTCAGCCGGCCCGGTCGGGGCACCACCTTTACGGTAGACTTGCCGCAAGGCTACGAAGCCCGATCCCCGGGCTCGCCCGCGCCCCCTTAGGGGGACGGCTCTCCTCCTTCGCCCGATGTCGAAGCCCCAGCTCGAGCCCCTGACCACCTTCCGCCGCCTGCCCGAGCGGGTCATGCGAAGGCGAGCCCGCGCCTTCCTCGAGCGGATGAAGCGACGTCGCACGGTGCGGCAGTTCTCCTCCGAGCCGGTGCCGCGGCAGGTCGTCGAGGACGCCCTGCGGACGGCAGCAACGGCGCCGAGCGGAGCCAACCGGCAGCCGTGGCACTTCGTAGTGGTCGAGGACGCCGACACGAAGCGGCGTATTCGCCGGGCGGCCGAGAAGGAGGAGCGCGACTTCTACGAGTGGCGCGCACCGAAGGAGTGGCTCGAGGCGCTCGAGCCGTTCGGAACCGACGACTGCAAGCCGTTCCTCGAGACGGCGCCGTACCTGATCGTCATCTTCGCCCAGCTGCACGACCTCGACCAGCAGGGGGAGGTGGTCAAGAACTACTACGTCAACGAGTCGGTCGGCATCGCCACCGGCCTGTTGATCACGGCGCTCCACCAGGCGGGCCTGGTCACACTCACGCACACCCCCAGCCCGATGCGCTTCCTGAACGAGATCCTCGGCCGTCCGAAGCGCGAACGGCCGTACCTCGTGCTGGTGGTCGGTTATCCGGCCGACGACGCTCGCGTCCCTCGACTGTCGAAGAAGGATCTCGACGAGATCGCCACCTTTCTCTGAGAATGCCGACGATCGCCATCCTCGCCGACGTCCACGGCAACGTGCCGGCCTTGGAGGCCGTGCTGACCGATCTCGACTCGGTCGCGCCGGACGAGGTCCTGGTGGGCGGCGATCTGGTGGGGCGAGGACCCGAGGGCAGCCGGGTGACGCGCACCGTCCGCGAGCGCGGCTGGCGGACGATCCGCGGCAATCACGAGGAGTACCTGCTGGCCTTCCGCCGTGGCGACATCCCCCCCGACTGGCACGACGCGGAGATGTGGGCCGCCTCGCGGTGGATGGCGGCCGAGCTCGGACAGGACGACGTCGCCTATCTCGAGGGACTGCCCGAGGCGCTCTCCCCCGAACTCGCCCCCGACGTGCGCCTGGTACACGGCACACCACGCTCGGCCAACGAAGGGATCGGCCCGTGGACATCCGACGAAGCCGTCGAAAGACACCTCGGCTCGATCGACCAGACGGTTCTGGCCTGCGCCCACACCCATCGGCCGCTCGACCGGCGGTTGGGCTCCGGTCGAGTGATCAACGTCGGCTCCGTCGGCCTGCCGTTCAACCGCGATCCACGCGCCCAGTACGTGCTGCTGCGATCCACCGGCGATCGGCTCCAGGTGGAGTTCCGGCGCGTACCCTACGATCGCGACGAGACACGTCGGATCTATCGGCGCTCGGGTTTTCTCGAAGCGGGCGGCGCCACCGCGCGGTTGCTGCTCCAGGAGCTCGACGAAGCGGCTCCCTTCCTGGTGCCGTTCCTCTCCTGGGCCGAGGCCGAGGGGCGTCCGCCGCTGGACGAGAGCGTCGATGCCTTCCTCGCGGTCTACGACCCGGACCGTCAGCGCGAGTTCTTCGCCGCCCTCAGCGACCGACGAGCTTCGACGGTCGGATCGGACTAGAGATCCCCCGGCGAGATCCGATGGCGAACGAGCCGAGCCCGGACGACACCACCCCCGTCGAATACAGCGGGGAGTACTCGACCATCACGCTGCGCTCGGCCTGGGGATCGCTGTCGTTGCTGTTCTTCCTCGCCGCCGTCGGCGCCCGGCAGATCGTCCGCCTGCTGCCCTCCTCGTTGCAGGGCTGGAACGTCATGCCGCCGCTGGCGGTCATTCTGGTTCCACCGCTCGCCCTCCTCGGACTTCTGGCCGGACTCGTCGGCCTGCGGCGCGGCGGCCGCGTCCTGGCTATGCTCGGAGCACTGCTGAACGCCATCGTGCTGGTGGCGACACTGGTCTTTCTGCTCGGCTTCTGGTGGGTGCGGCTGCGGTGAGTCGAGACTCGGCGCGCGGGAGCTGGGCCTCCGGCCTCGGCTTCGTCCTAGCGGCCGCCGGATCGGCGGTCGGCTTGGGAAACGTCTGGCGCTTCCCCTACATCACCGGGGAGAACGGCGGCGGGCTGTTCGTGCTGATCTACCTCGGCGCCATCGCTCTCGTCGGCCTGCCGGTGATGATCGGCGAGATCCTCATCGGCCGGGCGGCGCAACGGTCGACGGTGAGCGCCTTCAAGGTGCTCGCCGGGCCGACCACGAGGTGGCGTGGGCTGGGCTGGCTGGGCGTCGTCGCCGCCTACTCGATCCTGTCGTTCTACGGCGTCGTGGCGGGCTGGACGCTTCACTACACGCTGCTCTCGGCGGGTGGCACGCTGGCGGGCAAGGACGCCGCCGAGATCCAGCTCCTCTTCCAGAGCCTCGACCAGGACGGGGCGCTGAGTCTGCTCTGGTTCGTCCTCTTCATGGCGGCCACGGTGGCGGTCGTTCTGGGCGGCGTGCGGCGCGGGATCGAGCGCTGGTCCGTCCTGCTGATGCCGGCCCTCCTGTTGATGATGCTCGGGCTCCTCTGGCACGCTGCCCGCCTGGAGGCCTTCCCGCGCGCCTTCGACTTCGTCTTCGGCTTCGACGCCGACAAGCTGACGCCGGCCGGCGTCCTCGAGGCACTCGGCCACGCCTTCTTCACCCTGAGCGTCGGCATGGGCGGCATGCTGACCTACGGTAGCTACCTGTCGCGCCGCGAGAGCGTCGTCGGCAACGCTCTGGCGGTCGGCGCGCTCGACACCCTGATCGCCCTCATAGCCTGCCTGATCATCTTCCCGATCACCTTCAGCTTCGGCATGGAACCTGCCGCCGGACCGGGTCTGATCTTCGCCAGCCTGCCGATCGCCTTCGCCCAGATGCCGGCCGGGCGTCTGCTGGCGACGACCTTCTTCTCGCTGCTGCTCTTCGCCGCCCTGACCAGCGCCATCTCCCTGCTCGAGGTGGCGGCGGCCTTCTTCATCGACGAGAAAGGCTGGAGCCGCCGCAAGGCGACGATCGTCTCGGGCCTCGGCATCACGCTACTGGGTGTACCGGCCGCGCTCACCGGCTCGACCCGTCTGTTCGGCGCCGACTTCGCTCGGCTGGTCGGCAAGGAGTGGTTCGCCTGGATCGCCGATCTCGCTTCGAACTGGATGTTGCCGGTGGGCGGCTTCCTGATGGCGGTCTTCGCCGCCTGGATCCTGCCCGAGCGGATGCGCCACCAGGAGTTCGTCACCGGGACGCGCCTCGGCCGCCTCTACCGCGGTTGGCTACTGCTGCTGCGCTATTTCGTTCCGCTCGCCGTCGTCGCCGTCTTCCTGCACTCGATCGGTCTGATCTAGCCGACGAAGGAGGCGACACCGCCCTCGATCACTCCTCGATATCGAGTAGCTCGACGGTAAAGATCAGGGTCGCATCCGGACCGATCGGACCCGGCGGCGGGTTCGGGCCGTAG
>JAWVZD010000078.1:0-7328 GCA_033722395.1 Thermoanaerobaculia bacterium
ATCCTGGGATCGCATCGCCTGGTCGACCCGTCCGGCCGACGGTGCAGCGCGCATCGTCGCGCGCCTCGAGCCGTCGACCGCCGAGTTGCGCTATCGCGGCTTCTCGGCTCTCGTCCGCCGGGCGCCGAACGCACCGCACGCCTTCGACTACGCGCGGGTCGCGACCGACTCGCCCTGGCTCCCCTTCCCCGGCCGCTACACCCGCTTCGGCGACGTCCGCGAACTGCTGGTCGATGGGGACGACCGCTACGTCGTCATGGGTGCCGGCGACGAGCTGGCGCTCCTCTTCGACGCCCGGGAGCTCCCCTCACCCGAGCCCGGCTTCGAGCGCACCGTGTTCCTGGAGTCCTACGGCTGGGACAAGGACGCCGACAGGAACACCGGCGAAGGCCTCCAGGTCGGCCCGCTGCCCTACCGCGGCATGTCGAGCTACCCGTACGGCCCCGGCGACGCCTATCCGGCGGAGCTCGAGGCGTACGTCGAGGAGTGGCTGACGCGGCAGGTCCGACCGGCGGCGACGCTTCTGACGGCGAAGCGCGACCGGACGCGGACCGATCCGTAGGTCGATCCGGATCGCTAGGCCGAAGGGCTAGCGGCCGTCGACGACGATCTGCGCCTCGTTCTGGCGTCTCCCCTCCGTCGATGGTGGACGACGGCAACCACCTCGGAGGCCGCCTCGCCCCCGACGAGTGATTCGACCCGACCGACGCCCCGACCGACGCCTAGACCTCGAGGGGGGGCCGTTCGCCCTCGCCTACTGGGGCACCTTGACGGGATCCTCCGGCCGCTCCGGCAGCCGCTTGGGGTCGCGCTCGATCGCCGCCAGGATCTCGGCCACGCCGCGCTCGAGTTGCGGATCCTCGCCCGCCAGGATCGAGGCCGGGTCGTTGGTGACCTCGATATCGGGGTCGACGCCGTAGCCCTCGATGATGTAGTTCCCCTCCAGATCGTTGGTCGCCGAGCGTGGCACGAAGACCGCGCCGCCGTCGACGAGCGAGATGTTGCCCCCGCCGACGACGCCACCCCAGGTCCGCTTGCCGATCAGCGGCCCCAGGCCGGCCTCGCGGAAGTAGAACGGAAAGATGTCGCCGTCCGACGCCGAGGTCTCCGAGATCAGGCAGGCCATGTGGCCGTGGAAGGCGGTCGACGGGTAGGTCGAAGGCAGCTCCGAGGTGCGTCCGAAGCGGGTGCCTAGGACCTTCGAGTCGAGGCGCTCGATGATCATCGACGACACGTTGCCGCCGCCATTCGAGCGCACGTCGACGACCAAGCCCTCCTTGCGGATCTGCGGGTAGTACCACTTGATGAACTCGGCGATGCCCTGCGAGCCCATGTCCGGCAGATGGAGATAGCCGACGCGACCGTCGGTCATCTCGGTGACCCGGGCGTGGTTGCCGAGCACCCAGTCGAGGTAGACGAGGGGAGTCTCGGAGCTCCGCGGTTGGTAGGAGATCTCCCGCGCCCCGTCGAGGGTCGGGCGCGAGTTGACCGTCCAAGTGACCGGATCGGTCAGATGCTGCAGCAGCTCGTACGGATTGTCGCCGGCGCCGAGCTCGCGGCCGTTCACCGCCAGCAGGTAGTCGCCCTCGGCGACGTCGACGCCGACCGCCGTCAGGGGCGAGCGGTAGCGCTCCTCCTCGTTGTGCCCCGGGAAGATCTCGACGATCCGATACCGGCCGGCGGCCGTGTCGAGCTCGAAGCGGGCGCCGGGCAGGCCGACCACCGGCCGCTCGGGGATCTCGAAGGCGCCGCCGGTGACGTACGTGTGGCCGACGGCGAGCTCGGAGATCATCTCGGCGATGACGTAGTTCAGGTCGGAGCGGTGGGCGACGTCGTCGAGCTGGACCCGGTAGCGCTCACCGATCGCCTCCCAGTCGTAGCCGTGCATGTTCTCGACGTAGAAGTAGTCGCGGAACAGGCGCCAGGCCTCGTCGAAGATCTGGCGCCACTCGGCGGCGGGATCGAGGTCCATCTCGAGGCCGGCCGTCGAGACCGACTTCGGCTCGCCGGCCGCGGGGATGTCGTAGAGGCTGAACCCCGGGCCCTGCTGTACGAGGACCTTCTTGCCGTCGGCGGAGAGCGCCGCCGACGAAATCTCCGACACCAGCTCGCTGCTCTCGCGCTTCTCCAACGAGAAGACCTCGAGGGTGATACCACCCGGCAGCCCGCGACCGTAGTAGAACGGCCCAGCGCTGGCGTAGACCAGATGCCCTTCGACGGCCGAGAGACCGAAGTAGTTGCCGGGGCCGATCGGGATCGGCATCGCCCGCTCGCCCAGGCCGTCGAAGTCGATGGCGATCGGCCCCTCCTCTTCCGACTCCTCGCTCGCCTCGGCGGCGGCCTCCTCGTCCGACTCCTCCTCGCTCTCGATCTCGACCTCGTCGCTCTCGGGCGGCAGAATCAGCGCGACGTCGCGGCGCAGCGCCAAGGCGTAGATGCCGTCCCGCTCGTTGCCGGCGTAGTCCCACTCCAAGTTCGAGATCTGCGGCGCGTACGAACCGCGCTCCGAGACGAAGAACAGGTAGTCCCCTTCGGGGTCCCAGTCCGGCAGGTAGCTGTCGAACAGATCCGAGGTGATCTGGCGCAGCTTCCCGTCGCCCACGCTCCAGATGTGGAGGCGGGAGATCTGGGCCTCGTTCCTGAGGCTGAAGGCCAGATGACCGCCGCGCGGCGACCAGGCGTAGTCGCCGACCGGTCCCCAGATGTCGTCGGCCACCTCGACCTCGGAGCCGTCAGCCACCGTCACCACCATCAGTCGCCCCTGGTAGTCGCTGAAGGCGATCCGCTCCCCGTCGGGAGACCACTCGAGACCGAGCAGGCGCGTCCGGTGCCCGTCGGTCAGCTGGCGCGGCTCCTCCAGGCCGACCTGGTCGACCAACCAGATCTCCTCCTCACCGTCGGCGTCCGAGATGTAGGCCACGTGGCGGCCGTCGGGCGACCAACGGGCGTCGCGCTCGTGCACCCCCGACGTGCGGGTGAGGTTGCGCGTCGGCCCCTTCTCGATCGGCGCCGAGAAGATATCGCCCCGAGCCACGAACAGCGCCCGAGCCCCCGCCGGGGAGAGCGAGAAGCCCTCGATCAGATCGGCCACCGAGACCCGGTGCGGCCGCTTCCACAGGCCGTCGTCCGGAACGTGGATGGCGAGCTGGCGATCCTCGCCGGTGGTGACGTCCAGGACGTGGAGCCGTCCGGCGAGCTCGTAGACGATGCGCCGCTCGTGGTCGGTGGCCGGCCAGCGGACGTCCCACGGATCGGAGAAGGTGATCTGTTCGACCGCCCCGCTCTCGGGGTCGGCCGAGTAGATGTTCAAGCGGTCGTCGCGGTCCGAGACGAAGTAGATCGTCTCGCCGATCCACATCGGGTCGCGCTCTGTGCGCGGGCTGTGGGCCAGCGGCTCGACGGCGTAGGTATCGAGGTCGAAGAGATAGAGATCCTGCGCCCAGCCGCCCTCGTAGCGCTTCCAGTGGCGGAAGTCGCGGAAAAGCGGCGAGTAGACCATGCGCTCGCCGTCCGGAGAGAAGTCCCCCGCCCCCGAGGTCGGCATCGGCAGGGCGCTCGGCAGCCCGCCCTCGACCGGCACCGTGTAGAGCCGCCCGTCGCTGCCGCCCCCGGCGTCGCGCAGCGATCGGAAGAGCACCGCCGTACCGTCCCGCGTCCAGCCGTAGACCAGGTGGTCGTAGCCCCAGCGCGGCGGCAGCGGCCCCGTCGCCGGGTACCAGGTCAGGCGCCGCGGCTCACCGCCGGCGGCCGAGACCACGTAGACCTGCTCGTCGCCGTCGTACTGTCCGGTGAAGGCGATCCACTCGCCGTCGGGGGAGAAGCGCGGAAACACCTCGCGGCCCGGGTGCGCCGTCAGCCGCCGCGCCACCCCGCCCTCGGTCGAGGCGAGCCAGAGATCGCCGCCGTAGGTGAAGACCACCCGGTCGCCGTGGATGTCCGGGAAGCGCAGCAGGCGGGTCCCCTCGCCCTCGGCATCGGCTCCGGGGACCCAGATCGTCGACATCACGGCGAGCGTAGTCGCGGCGGCAGATACAACAGATCGAAGTTTCATCGTCTCTCCTAAGTGACTTTCGACGGAAGAATCGGCGGGGGCGAGCGTATCGAGGGCCGTCGAGAAGGTCCAGTCGTCGCGCGGCCCGAACGGGCGACCGACCTCGAAGTCGGGTGCGCGGGCCTGATATCCTGCGCTCCCGTGTCGTACCGCGAGTATCCCCCTCTCGCCGAGCTGCGTCCGCTAGTCGAATGCGCCTGGAGTCGGACGGTCGACTCCAGCCGGCCGGCGTCGTCGCGGCACCTCGTTCTGCCGGACAGCTGTGCCGACGTCATCGTCGACCTCGGCCGACACCGCGCCTTCGCCGTCGGCACGATGACCGTTGCCCGGGAGTTCGAGCTGGCGGCCTCTACGGAGCTCGTTGCCATCCGGTTCCGGCCGGGGGAGCCTTCCCGATCCTCGGCGTACCGCTCACCGAGCTCACCGACGGCCAAACCGACCTCGGCGACCTGCGCGACGATGTCGACCCGATCCTCGAGGCGCTCGACGGACTGGAACCCGAGCGAGCGGCCCGGGCGCTGCAACACGAGCTGGCCTCACGACCGCTGCCCGGTCGAGCTCTCGAGGCTCGATGGCGAGAGATGATCCAGACTCTCGCCTCCCCAGCTGCGGTCGGGATCGGCGAGCTCAGCGCGCGAGTCGGGATGTCGCGGCAGCATCTGACGCGGCGCGTCAAGCGGTTCGTCGGAATCGGACCGAAGCGTCTGGCCCGGATCTCGCGGCTCCGCAGACTCCTCGAGCTCGTCGACGGCGGAGAGCCCGGCGGCTGGGCAGGGGCAGCCGTAGGTGCCGGATATTACGACCAGCCGCACATGATCGCCGAAGTCAAGGCGCTCACCGGCAGGACGCCGGAGCGACTCCGACCTCACCTCTCCACGGGCTGATCTCCACGGGCTGAGGTTCCATTCCTCCAATCCCCACCGCCGTCGAGAGGGCTAGGCTCGACCGCATGAGGACGATCCCGCTGCTTCTGCCGATGCTGCTGGCCTTCCTTCCACCGACGTCAGAGGAGTTCCCAACATGAGATTCGAATCACTGTCCCCGGTCATCAACGTCGAAGAGATCGAGCCCTGTCTGCCGTTCTGGACGGAGAGACTCGGCTTCGCTCTGGTGGCTCAGGTCTCACACGACGCCCGACTGGGCTTCGCGATGCTCGTACGCGACGATCTCTCCGTGATGTATCAGAGCTTCGCAGCCGCAGAGGCCGACGTTCCCGGTGTCGTCGCCCACGACCAGCCACCCGGAACGGGTCTGTTCTTCGTGGTGAGCGACTTCGACGCTCTGCTGAAGGCGCTCGAGGGAGCCGAGGTCGTGGTGCCGGAGCGACAGACCTCGTACGCCGAGAGAGAGATCGCCGTGCGCGCGCCGTGCGGCACGATCGTCGGATTCGCCTTCGGACTCGACGATTAGTCGGCGGCGATGTCGTAGGCCATCAGCGCCTCGCCGTGGCGCAGGTAGAGGACGCCATCGACGATCACCGGGTGGGCCCAGTGCTGGCCGCGCCCGTGCTCGACCTCGAACCGACCGACCACTCCGAAGCGCGCCGGATCCGGGTCGACCAGCAGCACGTCGCCGCTCTCGACGTAGCCGTAGAGCCGACCGTCGGCCCAGACGACCGAGCCCTTGCCGAGGCGGCGCTGGCTCGCCAGGATTTCGCCGCTGGCGGCGTCGAGGGCATACCAGGTGCCGTTCGAGGCCGCCCCGTAGATGATCCCGTCGACCAGAACCGCTCCGCCGTGGTGGATGTCGAGATCCTCCTCCCGCCACGCCACCTCGACGCTGCCGCCGTCGGCGGCGAGCTCGAACATCGTACCGCCCTGTCCGTAGCCGTCGGAGACGTAGATCGAGCGTCCCTCGAAAACCGGGCTGACGGCGTGGATGTCGTAGCGCCCCGGATAGGCGTGTTTCCACAGCAGGCCGCCGTCGTCCGGATCGACACCGATCATGTGGCGCTCGGTCATGGTGACGATCTGGCGCAGCCCGCCGTGCTCGAAGAGCCGCGGGCTGCAGTAGGCCGAGCGCTCCAGGGGCTCGGTCACCGCCCAGCGTGTCTCGCCGCTCGTCTTGTCGAGCGCCATCATCGTGCCGGCGCGCCCGCCCGGCGTGAAGATCGCCAGGTCGTCGAAGACGAGGGGCGACTCGCTGATCCCCCAGGTGATGTCGCGACTCGGCAGATCTCTCGCCCAGACGATCTCCCCCGAGGCGGCGTCGAGTGCCACCGCCTTGCCGAGCGACGACATGATGTAGAGCAGACCGTCGTTCCAGGTCGGCGTGGTTCGGGTCCCCGGATAGCCGTTGCCGCTGTGGACCTCACCGTACTCGGTCGTCCACAGCCGCCGGCCGTCGCGGTCGAGCGCCACCACCGAGCCGGTGCGACCGAACTTCCCCGTCGTGTAGATGCGCTCCCCGACGACCGACACGCTGGCGAAGCCCTCACCCAGCCCCTCGGCCACCCAGAGCAGGGGTGGGCCGCCCTCCGGCCACGACGAGAGGAGTCCTGCCTCCGGAAAGACGCCGTTCCGCTCCGGTCCACGGAATTGCGGGCTGTCGGCAGCCGGGGCGACGGCGGCCAGAGAGAGAACGGCGAACGTTGCGAGAGCGTGGCGGATCGCGTGCATGAAGGCTCCTTTTCCTTTCGGCTGGTGAGCTGGTTCGAGCTTCGAGTCTACTTCGCCGTCGAGCGTGGGGGCCATCCAGTCGCGATCCGGAAAAGTCGAGGCGGTCGATTCCACGGCGACCTGCGCTGGCGTCCCGTTCGCGGTCACGACGTCCCGGAGAGACGGGCCTGAAGATCGATCTCCGCGGTGCGATCCGCGTTGGGCGAACCGCGCCGGCGAACGGTCGAGATCGTACACCTCACCAGGTGACAAGAACCCGGCGCGGCCTAGCCGCCGCTTCCACTTCCGTCGCTGGTGGCGCTGCCCGAGACGTCCTACCGCCGAGCTTCGTCGTCGGGGATCCGGTACTCGAGTGCGTAGCGATGCTCCCCCTCGACGATCTCGATATCGAGTCGCCCTTCGAGGCCTTCGAGATCCCCGGTACCCGAATCGGGAACGACCCGGATCGTCAGATCCTCGGCTCCTCGCGCCATGGTTCCCATGTGCTGGAGCGCGAAGGTGCCGGCGCGTCCGTCGAGCTCGCCACGAACTCGCTCGACGGCGACGTAGGCTGCGGAGCCCTCGACCGGGGTCCGGAGGGTCAGCATCGTTCCGCTCGCCGAAGCGCGGAGATCGCCACGGTACTGCTTCTCGAAGGTCGAGCGCCCGATCCGCGACGC